>CAVJCN010000413.1:0-2424 GCA_963647945.1 Absicoccus sp.
TGCCGGTAAGCCCTCCGGAGCCGATAGCAACCTTTGACTGCCAAACCTGGTAGTTTCCGGAAAGACTTAAATTTCCCGGGTGGAGAAAGGCCTCAATCCTCTCTTTTTGATAATCGTCAAGGAAATTGTAGACTACCGGGATTGCCGCAAGGCAAAGCAGCGCCGATTTCAGGAAAATTTTATAGTCGATTCCCGCAAAAAACACCATGAAAATCCATATTACCATGAATACGAGAGCGCTTCCCAAGTCCTCTTTCAGCACGATGAGGATGATAGGCGCGGCGTAAAGCACCGCCTTTATTACCCCGACAAAGGATTTTAAATCTTCCCGATGCTCCGAAAGGTAGCCTGCCATAAGCAGCACAAAGAGGATTTTTACAAATTCTGAGGGCTGAAGCGTAGTCACTCCCAGATTTATCCATGCACGGGAGCCGTATTGGGTGAGCCCCAGACCGGGAATGTAAACCGTCAGCAGGATTAGGACTGAGGCGATATACAGATATTTTTCCAGTCCGCTGAAAAACCTGTAGTCAAACTGCTGTATAAACAGCAGCACCCCAAAACCTAAAATGTATGCCACGCCTTGAACCCATACGGGTCTGCCTGCCTTACTGAAAATCACAAGCCCGTCATCGTAGACGGTGCTTTCCAGCATCACCAGACTCAAAATTCCCAGCAATGCCACCGTAAGCAGTATAAATTTGTCTGAGTTTTTTAGAGGATTAAAAATTTTGTTCATTTCTTGCCTTTCTGTACCTTGACATTTCGTCTGTTTAAACATTATAATATATATTGTATGGATATATCAAGTTTTAATTATGTAATGCATTTTTTTATTATAAAAACGACGGAAGTATAGACAGAAATTTGAAAAGAAAAGGAGGTGCTAAAGTGACAGAAATAATTATTAAAATTGTAGTCGCGGTTATCGCTCTTGCGATAGGCGCGTTGATCGGATATATATATCGTAAAAATGTTGGAGAAAAAGCCATCGGCAATGCCGAAACCAAAGCCAGAAACCTGATATTGGACGCGGAAAATAAATCCGAAAGCATGAAAAAAGAAGCCATTTTGGAAGCAAAAGAAGAAGCGCACAGGCTCAGAAGCGAAGCAGAAAAAGATGCCAGAGAAAGACGCGCAGAAATTCAGCGTTCCGAACGCAGGCTGATTCAAAAAGAAGAGTCACTTGACAAAAAAATTGAAAATATCGAAAGAAAAGAAGAAAGCATTACACAAAAAGAACAATCGTTGATAAACAAACAAAAAGACCTTGACGGTGTGATAGCCAAACAGATGGAAGAACTTGAAAGGATTTCAGGGTACACCGTTGAGGAAGCAAAGTCGATACTTCTTGCAAACACAGAAAAAGAGGTAAGACATGATGCTTCGATAATGATTAAGGAAATCGAAAGCAAAGCCAAAGAAGAAGCGGACAAAAAAGCAAAATACATCATAACAAACGCAATTCAAAGATGTGCCGCAGACCATGTGGCAGAAAGCACGGTTTCCGTGGTACCCCTTCCAAACGATGACATGAAGGGAAGGATCATAGGTCGTGAGGGAAGAAACATCAGGGCAATCGAAACCCTTACCGGAGTCGATCTGATCATTGACGACACGCCGGAAGCGGTTATCCTGTCCGGATTCGATCCGGTTAGGAGAGAAATTGCCAGGGTGGCGCTGGAAAAACTCATTGTGGACGGACGCATTCATCCTACCAGAATCGAGGAGATGGTTGAAAAGGCCACAAAGGAGGTCAACGCGATCATCAAAGAAGAGGGTGAACAGGCGACCTTTGAAGTGGGTATCCACAATATTCATCCTGAACTTGTTAAGATTCTCGGAAGACTCAAATACAGAACCTCATACGGCCAGAATGTGCTTAAGCACTCCATAGAGGTTGCGCATCTTGCGGGGCTCATGGCGGGAGAATTGGGACTTGATGTAAAACTTGCAAAAAGAGCAGGCTTGCTCCACGATATAGGTAAAGCCCTTGACCATGAATATGAAGGTACTCATGTGGATATCGGTATCGAGATCCTGCGGAAGTACAAGGAATCGGAAGCGGTTATAAACGGTATGGCGGCCCATCACGGAGATTACGAGCCAAAGAATATGGAAGCTGTTCTTATCGCAGCCGCAGATGCTCTTTCGGCGGCAAGACCGGGAGCAAGGAGAGAAACCCTTGACGCATACATTAAACGACTGGAAAAACTCGAAGAGATAGCAAACACAACGCCGGGAGTTGAAAAATCCTTTGCAATTCAGGCGGGAAGAGAGATCAGAATCATTGCAAAACCTGAAGAGGTCAACGATGAAGAAATCGTATTCCTTGCAAGAGAGATTTCCAAGAAAATCGAATCCGAGCTGGAATATCCGGGTCAGATCAAGGTTAATGTAGTCAGGGAAACCAGAGCCATCGAC
>CAVJCN010000414.1:0-2403 GCA_963647945.1 Absicoccus sp.
CTTCACCAAGGGCGAAAAATCCGGTGCGGCTCAAGAGAAACTGTTGATTGCGAAGGGAATGCTTAAAGAGGGCATGGCAAAAGAACTCATTGCAAAGATTACAGGGTTAACCTTGAACGAGGTCACGGAGCTTTAGAAGGGCTTAAGCTGTAAAACTTATATAATAAACCACACAGGGCGCAGTCTGCTGACCATGCAGACCGCGCCTTTTTTATATAGAAAAAAATACAAAAATTGCGTAAATATGTATTCCAATTCAGCTGCAAATTTTACAACCTACAAACCCTACAATCCAATCCAATTTCATGCAAAACCGTGTGCGAACGATTGACAACGCACATAATATACACTATAATAAATTTATCAAAAGTGAAAAGTGAAAGGAGATTCTGATTATGGCTACGACAAATGTAACGATCCGAATGGATAAAGATTTGAAAAGGCAGGCTGATGAGTTGTTTTCGGCGTTGGGACTTAATATGTCAACCGCGATGGGTGTTTTTTGCAGACAGGCGGTAAGGCTCGGTAAAATTCCGTTTGAGCTTGCAGTGGATACACCTAATGCCGAAACCCTTGCTGCAATTGACGATGTAAACAATAATCGTAATATGAGCAAGGCATATGACGATATGGAAGAACTCATGAGGGACTTAAATGCTTAAGGTAAGATACACAAATAAGTTCAAAAAGGATTTTAAGATTATCGTAAAACGAGGGTATGATGTCACATTGTTTGAAAATGTGCTTGAAATTTTGCGCGCCGAAAAGCCGCTTCCGGAAAAATACTGTGACCACGCATTAAAAGGGGCGTATATGGGTCATCGGGAATGCCATATATCTCCAGATTGGCTTTTAATATACAAAGTGGAAAATGACATGATTACATTATCCCTAACTAGGACGGGAACGCACAGCGACTTATTCTGAACCCACACAGGGCGTAGCCTGCCGACCATGCAGACCACGCCCTTTTTTATTCTCTGAACTTTCCTGCGGAAGTGAAGAACTCTCAATACTGATTCCGCACATCTAGCGCTTCCACCAGCTTTATTTCAGGGTGCTTTTCGGTGAAATATTGCAGGGTAAACTGGTTTGCGAACAAGATGATCGGACGCTTGAAGTGGTCGAAGACCAGCATCTGCCGGGAATCTAGGACATTTTTTACAGCATCGAGGTTATCGGCATCCAGCCACCTTGCGATACTGAAATCAAGGCGATCCATGCGAACCGCCGCATTGTATTCGTTCTTAAGGCGATATTCAAACACCTCGAATTGAAGCTGACCCACGGCACCGATAACCACCTCGTTGTACTGATTCCTGTAGACCTGAACCGCGCCTTCCTGAGCCAGTTGATCAACACCCTTTTGAAACTGCTTCGCCTTCATGGTGTCCCTTGGCATCACCAGACAGAAAAGCTCCGGCGGGAAGGTCGGAAGGGGCTCGAAAAACAGCGGCTCTTTCGTAGTGGTCAGGGTATCGCCGATTTGGTAATTTCCCGTGTCGTAAATGCCGATGATGTCACCGGCAATGGCGGTGTCCACGGTTTCCCTTTCGTTTGCCATGAGCATGGTGGACTGAGCCAGCTTCATTTCCTTTCCGGTTCTGGAAAGGCGGACGCTCATGCCCCGTTCAAAGGTTCCGGAGCAGACGCGCAAAAATGCAAGTCTGTCCCTGTGCGCCGGATTCATATTCGCCTGTATCTTGAAGATGAAGCCGCTGAAAAAATCATCCGTAGGCTTGACTTCGCCATCCAGCGTCTTGCGAGAACCGGGAGCCGGGGACATATCCAGGAAATGCTCCAGGAAAGGTATCGTCCCGAAGTCTGCCAGCGCCGAGCCGAAGAAAACAGGGGAGAGCTTGCCCTTTGCGATGAGATCTTCGTCAAACTCGTTTCCCGCCCCTTGAATAAGCTCAATTTCGTCCCGCAGTGCCGAGAGATTATAGCCTGCGACCTCATTTTCCAACTCCAAACCGAACACGCCGTTTTCGCCAAGGGAAATCGTCTTGGTCTGCTTGCCAGCCTTATAGAGGTGAACTTCATTTTTAAGCAAATCGTAGATACCCTCAAAATTCATGCCGCTGCCGATGGGCCATGTCACAGGCACCGACGGAAGCCCCAGCACATCTTCCAATTCTTGTACCAGGTCGAAAGGTTCCTTCGTTTCTCTGTCCAGCTTGTTTATAAATGTAAAAATCGGAATGCCCCGCATGGAGCAGACCTTGAAAAGCTTTTTCGTCTGGGCTTCGATACCCTTTGCTCCGTCGATAACCATAACCGCGCTGTCCACCGAGGTCAGAATCCGATAGGTGTCCTCGCCGAAATCGTTGTGACCGGGGGTGTCCATAATGGAGATTTTCTTGCCTGCGTATTCAAACTGCATGACGGAGGAGGTGACGGAAA
>CAVJCN010000415.1:0-2380 GCA_963647945.1 Absicoccus sp.
GTTCCATGATAAATAATGAGGTGCCCGTCGATACCGTAAAAGAAATTCTGGGTCATACGCAGATGGACTCAATGAAGTCCTATATGCGTATCAGCCAGGAGAAGTTGGCAATGTGTGCGCTTAGCCTGAATGGTATCGAAGTACACCAGGAGGATTTGCTGTGAAGTATGCATTTCATGGAGCGTTTGCTCCCTACATTTATGGTCTGATAGAAAAGAAGCGATCCCTCGGCTATGATTATTACGAAAGCGAGCGCATTCTCCGTACCTTCGATGAGTTCTGCAGAGAGCAGTTTCCGTGCGAAACCAACTTGACTGCGGAAATTGCCATGAGATGGGCCGAGCAGACCGGAACCGAGCAGAATCTGTTTCGGCTGAATAGAGTATCTGTCATCCGAGAGCTTGCCAGGCACATGAACAGCGTAGGCTGCCAAGCCTATATCCTTCCACTTGATTTCACAAAGAAAACCCGTCGCCATATCCCTTATATTTTCTCATACGAAGAATTAGGCAGATTGTTTCGAGAAATTGACTCCTGTGTCCCCAGTCTCACAGCACCAACGAGACATTTGGTTGTATCCGTGATCTTTCGCATGATCTACTGCTGCGGTCTCAGGCCGGTAGAGGCAAGACGTCTCCGCAGGGAAGATGTCAGTCTGTGCGACGGAGTCGTGAAAATTCTGGAATCCAAAGGGCATAAAGACCGGATCGTTGTACTCTCTGAGAGTATGCTCGCACTATGTGTGACTTATGACCAGCGCGCAGAAATGATTTATCCTGACCGAAAGTACTTCTTTCAGAGTCCAAGTGCCAGAGGAGATGGAATGTATTCTATGGAATGGATGATCCCCACGTTCCGCCGGTTTCTCCATTCCGCGGATATATTCGGATACGCCGGAATCACCCCGAGAACTTATGATTTGAGACACACGTTTGCCACACACCGCTTGTACCAGTGGATAAAGGAAGGAAAGGACGTGAATGCCTGCCTTGCCTATTTGAGTGAGTACATGGGACACGCGAATCTCTCAGATACAGCGTATTATATACATTTACTTCCGACCCTCTATACTGATTTGCCAGAACTACATCTGGACACACTCCAAACGGAGGTGAGCTCATGAGGTTGAAGGATGAAAAATTCTATAAAACGGTGCGGGATTTCCTTGACATCTATCTGATTCGGCACAAGGGATATAGCGCAAATACCCAAAAATCGTATCGGGAGGCGTTGAATCTTCTTCTCCTCTACTTCAAAACGGAACTTGGCCTTGAATACGTCAATATTGGATTTGAGAATATCACTTATTCCAATATAACTGGGTTCCTTGAATGGCTCTCAAACTCCAGAAACTGCTCACCTGCAACGATAAATCTGCGGTTGATGGCGATTCGTTCCTTTACAAAATACGCCGGAATACTAGACCCTGCAAAAATCCATATTCAAATGGAAATCAGCAACATTTCCATTAGAAAAATGCCGGGCAAAGTAGTTGAGTTCCTTTCGATTCCAGCATTGAACACCCTTATGGAGCAACCGAATCGATTGAAAGCAAATGGATATCGAGACTTTTGCTTTATGAAGCTAATGTACGACACTGCAGCTCGTTGCCGAGAATTGGTCAATGCAAAAATCGGTGACCTTGATCTTCGTAAATCGTATACTGCAATCTGCCTCACTGGAAAAGGAAACAAAATGCGTGTGGTACCGATTTCCCCGAGTATGGGTACCCTTCTCAAAGAGTATATGGATACCGTTCATCCCATTGAACAAAGACAGGATAGTGACTACCTGTTCTTTACAACACTCCATGGTCGCAGGACCAGAATGTCAACCGATACCGTGTCCCTCTTTATGAAAAAGTATGGCGAACTTGCAAACCATATTTGTTCTGAAGTTCCCAAACGGGTACATCCTCACCAACTCCGACACTCCCGAGCCATGCACTTGTATCGCGCCGGTATGCCGCTCGTTCTTCTCGCGGAGTTTCTTGGACACGCCGATGTCAACACGACTCGTGTCTATGCATGGGCAGATACGGAGACAAAGCGTCAGGCAATCCAAAAAATCTCTGGAAATTTGAGTGAAAGTTCCGTTGCGCCTATTTGGGAAAACGATGAGGAGATGATAAAGCGCCTTTATGGATTAGCGTGATTTTACCACAATTCAACAATAACCGCAAGGCGGCGACCGGTTGGTTTCCTCCGGTCGCCGCAAATTTATTATTCGGAGGTTTGATAATGTAATGCCCAGAAAAAACGCCCTCCCTCAAGCAAAGAGCAGTATGATGCCCGGCTCCCTCGGGATAACTCAATCCTCGGGATTAGCTGTCTTATCTGGATATCCAGATAACCGATCCATAGCCGTTAAAGTATACGAA
>CAVJCN010000416.1:0-2377 GCA_963647945.1 Absicoccus sp.
CGTTACCTTGGTCTCGGTCGGTGCCGTGGTTGCGGTAGAGCCGGAGGTGGTGTCCGTGGTTACTTTCTTGGTCTCCTCGGCTCCCCCTGATGCTGCGCCGCCACCGGAAGCTCCTGTTGTATCAGCCGCCTTTAACCAGCCGTTATAATAGGTACCATCGGTTGCCAGTTTCGGATAGTTCGGATCATCGAACCAGTCAGCAACCTCGTAGCTATAGTCGTTTACATAGTGCCATACGATGCTGTCGCCGTCGCTGAGGGTCCATTCTACGAGACCCCTGTTCGGGTGGGTACCGTTGACGGTGTACATCCAGCCGGATTTTTTACCGTTATCGAACTCGCCCAGCCAATAGCCACCAAGGGAAGTCGGCGCTTTCATGGTGCTGATGTAGTTTTTCTCGTAGCCCTTGTATTCAATACCTGCTTCCGCAGTGGCTTTCTTGAACACATCGCCCACCGTGGATCCCTTCGGAACCGTATAGGTCTTGGTGGAAATCCATGTCACATAGTTCGGCAGATAGCTGTTCTTGCTGAGGTCTACCTGCTGTTTTGCCTGTTCTGCGCCAATCAGTCGGAAGGTAACCTTGATGTTTCCGTCGCTGCTTCCGCCACTGGATTCTTTGGCTTCTTCCCAGATTGCATAAAGCGCATTCGGGAGATTGTCCGAAACCTGCGTATACTGCTTGGTGGTTTCCGAAGTATGGTTGTTTTCGCTGAACCAGCCCTTGAAGGTATATCCTTTCTTTGACGGAATCGGCAGGGTCTTGCCCTCGTCCGACTGATAGTAAGTTTTTGCCGTTCCTTCGGTTATGTCGATTGCGCTGCCGCCGTTTAAATTAAAGCTTACTCTCGCAATGGCAATCTCATCTGCGGTTCTCTTTCCGATTGCAAAAATGTAGCCGGAGTCATTCTTAAAGTAAATGTTTCCGCTTGCATCGGCGATCGGACTGCAAATATTATATTGTGATTTATCGCCGGCAGGCGTGTAAATTGCTTCTTTGCTGAGAGTCTTATTCTCAAGGTCATATTTTATGACAAGCATACCGCCCGGTTCCTTGTTATAGGTTGCATACAGATACAGAGCCTTTTCGCTGTCCTTGTATGCGGTGGAAAGAAGCATACTGGACTGAATATATCCGTCAATCTCTACCTTTGCGTTCTGCCCCATGGTCTCTGCGTCGATGGCATAAACAGCGCCGGTGCAGTCAAACTGGCTCGTGCCTGCGCCTGAGCAGGAAGCAAACACCACTCCATTAGAAATAACCGGGGTACCGGTACTCATATATCCCATGTCAAAGGACTTGACTTCGCCAAGCTTTCCGCTTTCATCGATGGCAACCTGATAGAGCATGCCGCCCTTGGTTGTGAAATATACAGATCCATCGTTATACATGACGCTGGAACGGATATCTCCTTTCAGCCCCGTAACTTTGCTGATTACAGCGCCGTTGGTCGGGTTCACGCTATAAAGGACTGCGCTTTCGGAGTCGCTGTCCGCCGTTCCGTCGTCGGAACCGAATACCACGTATTTGTCGGTCGCATAGGCTCCTGCCCAGTAAAAGCCGCCCTTATGGTCGAGCTTCCAGAGAACTTTTTTTGTTTCGTCCGGCTGCGCGGTGTCTTCGTCCGTTGCGGAAAGCATATAGTAGGTTCCGCTCTGGGTCTCGCCGTTCCATGTTCCGGTATACAGATAACCGTTGTGGTAGGTTACCGGTGTAATCAGCTGACCGCTGATTCTTTCGCTGACCCAAAGGCTTTCCAAGGTTTCTGCGTTGAGAGCCTGGATATAGCTGTCGCCTCCGTCGTCAATGGACACGAAGATCATGCCACCGCCATAAGCCACCGGATTGGTTGTGTAGGAGCTGCTGCCTTGGAGTTTCGCGCTCTTCAAGGTTTCTCCGGTTGTCGGATCCAAAATATACAGGTAGGTTCCGGACTGCAAGTACAGATGACCGTTCACCAAGAGCTGCGGCGTCGGTGCGCTGGTATAGCCTGCGCCCAGCTTCACTGCCCACAGTTCTTTCGCCGCATTTGCGGTCTTCGGAGTCTGCGCCGCCGTCACGCCGTCGTTGGTATCGGTGCCTCGGAAGCTGGTCCAGTCACCGGTAAAGCTCGGAAGCGGCGAGCTTGTGTCATTTAAAGTCAGGGTCAGCTTGCCGTCCTTCAGCGAAGCTTCGGTGAACTCCTGCTCGATGGTGCGATAGCCTGCTTTCGCAGCCTTTGCCGTATAGGTTGCTCCCTTTTGCAGGGTGTAGCTGCCGTCTGCGCTAGGCTGCATGGTCTTGCCTGCTGCGTCTGCAACCACCACGATGGCGTCTGCCGGGGTCGCTGCAATTTGCGCTTGATAGGTTTCTTTTTTATTCAGGTTAACCGTATAG
>CAVJCN010000417.1:0-2375 GCA_963647945.1 Absicoccus sp.
TGTCCGAAGAGGAATGCATAATCAGAGATGTTCCGATGCTTCGGGATGTGGCATTCATGAAAGAAATTCTTTCCTCTCACGGAGCCGCGGTTACAGAACTTGAAGAAAATATTTTGGCCATAGAAACCAAAGATATAACAGCTACAGAGGCAAAGTTTGAACTTGTAAATAAGATGAGGGCTTCCATTTTAATCATGGGCCCGCTTCTTGCCCGAAAAGGAAGAGCCAGAATCCCTTTGCCGGGAGGATGCGCAATCGGCGCAAGACCGATCGATCTGCATCTTAAGGGCCTCGAAGCCCTCGGCGCAATTGTGACTGTGAACAATGCAGAACGATATGTCGAAGCTGTCGCAGGTCCCCAAGGGCTGATAGGCGACACGATCTATCTGGATTTTCCCAGCGTCGGAGCAACCGAAAACATAATGATGGCCGCAGTTCTTGCCCAGGGAACTACCTATCTTGAGAATGCAGCGGAAGAACCTGAAATCGTTGACTTGGCGAACTTTCTTAATAAAATGGGAGCCAAAATCAAGGGTGCGGGAACCGATACAATTAAGATTGAGGGTGTAAATAAGCTCCACGGGGCAAAGCATACGGTGATCCCCGACAGAATAGAGGCGGGAACATTTATGCTGGCGGCGGCTATTACAAGAGGCAATCTGCGCATCGCCAATGTTGTGCCGGATCATCTTAAGCCTATTACCGCAAAACTGCGGGAATGCGGCGTGCGTATAGAAGTGGGAGACGAGCATATGGTTGTGAGGGGAGATTTGGGGCCACATGTGGCAACAGACATCAAAACCCTCCCGTATCCGGGTTTTCCTACGGACATACAGTCACCGTTCATGACCTACCTCGCTACGGTTGAGGGTACAAGCACCGTAATCGAAACGGTGTTCGAGAACAGGTTTATGCACGTGGCGCAGCTTAACAAGATGGGCGCAAACATCGAAGCAATAGGAAACAAAGCCGTAATAAGAGGAAACGCGCATCTTCGCGGATGTGAAGTTATGGCGACGGATTTAAGAGCCGGAGCTGCTCTTGTGTTGGCAGGACTTGTTGCAGAGGGAGAAACGGAAATATCCGAAATCTACCATATCGAAAGAGGCTATGAAAAATTCATAGAAAAATTCGAAAAAATAGGAGCAACTATAACCAAAATATGATTTTTAGAATCATAGTTCAAGTACCAAAGGGCGGGGAATCATTCCCCGTCTTTTTGCATATACTTTTGCGATAGTATTTGCGGCATAAAATATAAATAAAAGCTGGGGCGAAAGGGCGAGAAATATGAAAATTTCGGTACAAATTTTGATTCTTTCCTTGATTTTTTTTATAGTGATTCCTCTGGGGACGGTTTTGGCTTTTGGCAATCTGCCGGATATGGCGCAGGGGGCGCAGAACGAAACAGACGAGGCAGAAAAAGAGGAAAATTCCTCCAAAAGCAAGGTTGAACTTCCGAAGAAGATAAAAGTTTTCAAGGAAAACGAGGGCAAAACCCTCAGCGTGGATTTTGAGGAGTATGTGGCTTGTGTGACGGCAAGCGAAATGCCGAATACCTTTGAAAGGGAGGCCCTGAAAGCCCAATCGGTGGCTGCCAGGACCTTTGCCTATGCAAAGCTTGAAAAATATGAGATCAAGAAGCCGGCAGCGCATCCTGAGGCTCCGCTCTGCTCCTCGACCCATTGTCAGGTATATAAGACAGAAAAAGAGCTTGCAGAGTGCCACGCCGAGGGCTGGGCAACATCGGCGGAGGGCTATCCAAAAATAAAGGCGGCAAGCCGGGCAACGGCGGGCGAGATCCTTTATTACGACGGCGAGCCGGTGATGCAGCCTCTGTTTTTTTCCTCCAGCGGCGGTCAGACGGAAAACTCCGAGGACGTTTTTGTCAGCGCACTTCCATACCTTGTGAGCGTGTCAAGCCCCTACGAAAGCGAGGCTACGCACCAAAACGAAGAAAAAACCTTTACCCTTGCGGCGTTTAAAAATGCACTTGCCAAAGCCTATCCGGAAAAGGACTTCGGAGAGCTGAAACCCTCCGACATAAAAATCCTTTCGAGGACGGCTGGAGGCAGAGTGGAAAGAATGCAAATAGGCGATGTGACCTTAAAAGGCACGGAAATAAGGAACGCGTTGAATCTCAGCTCCGCCCTTTTTTCCATAAGCTTCGATAATGCAAAGAACGGAGAAAGTCAAATAACCTTTACCTCAAACGGTTCCGGACACGGGGTGGGAATGAGCCAGTACGGCGCCAACGGAATGGCAAAAGAGGGGTACGGATACAAGGAAATATTAAAGCATTATTATTCGGGCACGGAGATATATTGATGATTTTTATTTGGCGATTTTTCTTGATTTCAGGCACCTTGCATTGT
>CAVJCN010000418.1:0-2368 GCA_963647945.1 Absicoccus sp.
TGTTAAAACTATGTCGGGTGTGTTTTATCATCGAGCCGATTCTCCGAATTTTATCTCTTTTTCTCTTGACTTGCAGGGTATAACGGGGGTATAATGTGGTATAAGGAGGTGCAGCATGGATATTTTTTATGATTTTTCAACTTACTCTGATTCCAAAGACAAACTTTTACGCCTTTCGGCCCTTGAATCCGAGATCGACCGGCTTCCCGCCGGTTCCATAGGTTCAAAAAAAGTCAACGGCAACACATACTACTACCGGCGTTTTTACGAAAACGGGAAACGCAAAGAAGCATACATTCCCAAAGCCGATGTTGACAAAATGCGGACTGCTATCGAAAAGCGCAGGGCTCTTGAGGGAGAGCGGAAATTGCTAAAATCCGAGCTATCTTCTGCGAAACCGCCGGTTGCAAGGGCTTCCGCCGTTGCCGACACCTCGTGGTTCTACGAGGGCATTCCCCTGACCTTTGAGCCTATGCAAGTGTCCGACAATGTTTTTCGCTATCATTCCGGCGTCATAAAAGGCTCGTCGCTTCGCATTTTCGCAGAGCAATCTTCATCTTTCGGAAAGCGAGAATGTTTCCATGTTTTGCAGGAGTATATTTCAGGAGATTTTCCGGATAAGGTTCTGATTCTCTATGGGCTCAGACGCACCGGCAAAACCACCATGATGAGGCAGGCGATTGCCGAAATGCCTGAGGAAATTTTAGAAAAAACCGCATTTATACAGGTCGTGCCGGGCATTACGCTGGCGGACATCAATACCGACCTCAAAGTCCTCGCTTCCCAGGGCTACCGGTATATTTTCATCGACGAGGCAACTTTGCTTTCGGATTTTATAGAGGGTGCGGCGCTTTTTTCGGACATTTTCGCATCCTGCGGCATGAAAATAATCCTGTCGGGAACAGACTCCCTGGGATTTATGTTTTCCGAAGACTCCCAGCTTTATGACCGCTGCGTGATGGTTCACACGACCTTTATCCCATACCGGGAGTTTGAAAGGCTGCTTGGTGTATGCGGGATTGACGAATACATTCGCTACGGCGGAACCCTGAGTCTTGGAGGTGCTCACTACAACGAAAATTCCACCTTTTCCAGCGTAAAAAGCACCGATGAATATGTGGACAGCGCCATCGCAAACAACATTCAGCATTCCCTCAAATGCTATCAAGACGGCGACCATTTCAGAAATCTGCGCATTTTGTACGAGCACGGCGAGCTTACCGGCGCGGTTAATCGGGTTGTTGAGGACATCAACCACCGCTTTGCTTTGGATGTGCTTACCCGAGATTTTCGCAGCGGCGTCCTTTCCGTTTCCGCACGGAATCTTCGCAAAGACCGCAAGCATCCCAGCGATGCCCTCGACCGCGTAGACCTTGCGGCAGTTACGGATCGGCTTCGGCACAAGCTGGAAATTCTGAACACCGGGGAGCGAAAAATCGCCCTTACCGAGGAACATTGCAGCGAAATCAAGGAATATCTCGATCTTTTGGATTTGACCTTTGACTTTGATGTGGTGTCACTGCCGAATTTGTCCCAAAAAGAAACAAAGACCGTTATCTCCCAGCCGGGGCTGCGCTATTCGCAGACCGATGCCATAATTTCGTCCCTGCTGGAAGACGACGAGTTCTCCGATCTTTCCCTTGCAGAGCGAAACTATGTGCTTTCCCGTATCGAGAGCGAAGTTTTAGGCAGGCTCATGGAGGATTTGGTTTTGCTGGAAACAAAGATGGCATATCCACGCAAAAAAATCTTCAAGTTACAGTTTGCCATAGGCGAGTTTGACATGGTGGCTTTCGATCCCAAGACGGCTTCCTGCGAAGTCTACGAAATCAAGCACAGCAACCGGCGCGCTCCGGAGCAGTATCGGCATTTGGCGGATGCCGAAAAATGCGAAAAAACCGAATTTCGCTATGGAACGATTACCGGCAAATATGTGATTTATCGCGGAAAGGCACATTATGACAAGGATAAGGATATCCGCTATCTGAATGTGGAAGAATACCTAAAGGGGCTTCGAGATGCGGCAGGCGAAAAGTGCTGACCGCACCGTTCCTCGGAAGCCGATTTTGCCCATTCGATTTGAGCGGGCGCCTTCCTTGTGATTTCGGAATTATCTGAACGACAATCCCACCCTCGCCAAAAAACTGCCCCCTTCGGTTTCACATCTCTCCGAAGGGGACAGTTTTTTCTAAATTCCTCTGAATTTTTTAGTTTTTATATAGTTTTCTAAAGGATATTTATCGGTTTTCTTGAATGTTTCACCGCGTGCTTGATCGCCGCATTGTAGGCCTCCTCGTCGGCATCGTGCTTCTCCTGGATCGCCTCTTTCAGCACCATGTCCTTGACTTTCATGAGCCGGGTCTGGTTG
>CAVJCN010000419.1:0-2366 GCA_963647945.1 Absicoccus sp.
GCCGTCCGGATAGCCTTCGATCATGCCGCGATCGGACAGATCGGAGATAGCCTGGTACGCCCAGTCAGAGGTGGAAACATCGGAGAACGGATTCGCAGCATAAGCGGAAGCGCCTGCTGCGAGGGCAGCGACAGCTGCCATAGCAAGGATTTTCTTCATAATAAATCTCCTTTATGAATTTTGCCCATCGAGATGGAAATCCGGATTCACAAAAGGGTATTCATCAAAGTTGCCTTGTTTCCTTAAACGGTACTCTTCTGCGATTCCTTTGCATCCGAAATGACAGGCTTCTTTTCGAATGCGACGCAATTATAACAAATCCAAAAAGAAAATGCAAGAGAGAAATGGTAAAAGAGGTCGATTCCGGTATCGCACCCCAATCTGTTTTTCTCATTTTTCTCCCAGGCAAGTAGGTTTTCTATATTTTTTTGGCGTTATTCCGTCGAAATTTCAGATTTTATTTTGGGATTTTATATTTTCTGTATTTTGATTTTTCCGAAAATTTCTAAAAATTGGAAGGAGAATCACGCGAGAGCCATCTCCGTATTCACCATTCAGTGATTATTACACGGAATATCTCCCCGCTTGATTACCCGCAAAGAGAGCTGCACAGCGATATGCGTCTCATGAAAACCATTCACTGGAAGGCGATTTACAAAGGAATGCTTCACCGGAATGCGCTTCGCGCATTCTTTTATAAATGCGGCGAAGCCGCCACGTGCTTAGCCCTCCTTCTGGAGGCGACCTTCCGGTGGACGGTCGCCGGTGGCCCCGAAGGGGCGGGTGATGGGTGCCGTAAGGCATTCAAAAATGTGCGCGCAGCGCACTCCGCTTTCTTTCAAATGGGTCGGAAAGCTATTGCTTGCTTTTAGGGCATCTCATACCGGTCAAAGCGACAGATTATCATAGCAAATTTTATAGGTGTCGCTTCGCGACATCTTCGCATTTAGCGTCCCATCACCCGGCGCTTCGCGCCACCCTCCTCCAAAAGAAAGCTTCACTGGAGTGCGCTTCGCGCATTTTTTATAATGCCTTCGGCAAATGGAGTGGCGGTTCGCCGCATTTTTGAAATCCGCGCACAAAAAAAGGAAACCCTTTTCAGAGTTTCCTTTTTCGCTACGGATTCTAAAATTAGAACTTGTAGTTGAGGGACAGCGTCCAGGAACCACCATAAGTATTGTTAAAAGCAGCGCCCTTTGCATTATCATCTCTCTTTGCAGCGAAAGCATATTCACCATGGAGATACGTGTTCTTCGCAAGAACAACGTCGCCGGTCGCCAGCCAGAAATGGCCGTCAATGCCAAGCAAGGAGTCCGCAGTCGGAATCTGCAGACCGCTCATACCCTGCTGATAAAGACCTGCTTTAACTTTGTAGTACGCGAGATCGATATTGAAGGTACCGGCTTTCTGGAGGTTCTTCGCACCATAGCCAATGCCTACAGTCCAAATCTTACCTTTTTGCTTGCCGATAATGTCATCTGTACCGGTAAGAACAATATTTTCCTGCGTATCCGCATAGTAATCACCAAACACACGGAAATCATTAACCGGAACAAGGAGGTTCACGCCCCAGATGGATTTCTTCACCGACTCAGTGGGTTTGGAATCTGCTTTGCCGTCCCAAGTATAATAGCCGGTATAATTAAACGGGCTAACCCTGATATATTCCAGGCCAACCTTTGCTACCTTGAAATCAGCCTTCAACTGAGCATAAAAAGTTTCAGCCTTGTTGAATGTCGACGTAGCATATCCCGGGACCTGCTTGTTTTTATAATTAACGCTGTAAATGGTGTCCTCCTCGCCTACGCTACCGGAAGCACCTTTCATACGACCATAGCCGAGAGCCAGGTTAACTTTATCTCCGAGCGGAGCAGCGAGTTCGATGCCATCGAATGCTTCCGCATAGAGCCAACCGCCGTCCTGCTGACCGAGGTCAAGTTCATAACGACCGAGGGTCGCGCCGACTTTGCCGAACTGATGATGGACATAAAGACGATCCATCTTCACCTTGGCATCGCTGCCATCTTTAAAGTCCGCATTGCCAACGAGACGACCATGGACATAGGTGCTGTCATTGACAGTCGCACGCACATTGAGGCGAATACGACCATTAAACTTGTCAGCGCCGCCCTCGCCATTAGCCTTCTGATAGCGAATACGAGCATCGCCGGACCAAGCAAGGTTGCCGACTTTCTTTTCGAGGTTGGAAACACGGACGCCGAGGTTCTGGAGTTCAGCGCTGTATTCGGAAGCGAGACGATCGATGACCGCACGGTCTTCCGCATTCATCTGATCTTCTTTCGCCATGAGACGAGCAACGATCTGCGCGACTTCATAACGGGTGATGTTCTGCTGGCCTTTGAAGG
>CAVJCN010000420.1:0-1862 GCA_963647945.1 Absicoccus sp.
GGTAAACAATGTGCTTGGCATCTCGGCTGCCGGGTCAAAGAAATGCAAGGACATGCTGAACAAGGTCAGAGTC
Source organism: Absicoccus sp. (assembly GCA_963647945.1). Classification (GTDB taxonomy): domain Bacteria; phylum Bacillota; class Clostridia; order Peptostreptococcales; family Anaerovoracaceae; genus CAG-238. The sequence continues at coordinate 74 of CAVJCN010000420.1, forward strand.
GTTCAAAAGGAAAGCGAAAACAGCAGAGTTATCTTTGCCAGCGGAACGCCCATAACAAATTCCGTGACAGATGTATTTGTAATGCAGACCTATTTACAAAGCGGAGAACTTGCGCTCCTTGAAATTCGGAGCTTTGACAGCTGGCTTGGAATGTTTGCGGAGAAAAATATCGAGTTTGAGGTTGATGTGGACACGAATAACTACAGACTGGCTACAAGGTTTTCAAAGTTTCATAATCTGCCGGAGCTTACGCTGCTTCTTTCGCAGGTAGCGGACTTCCACAAGTCGGAGCTGATTGACGGGGTTCCCGCCTTTAACGGGTATACAGACAGCCTTATTCCAAAGACAAGTGAGTTTGAGGCATATTTAAGGGAAATCTCGGAGAGGGCAGAGGATGTCAGAAGCGGACGGGTTGACAGCAAAACCGATAACATGCTGAAAATCACCACGGACGGGCGGGCGGCGGCGTTGGATTTAAGGCTGGCAAAGGATGACGCAGCATTTACCTATCAGTCAAAGGCAGCAAGGTGCGCAGACAACGCCGCTGATATTTATTTTAAGACCATGGCGCAAAGATCTACGCAGCTGATATTTTGCGACATATCCACGCCAAAAGAGGGCTTCAATATATACGACGAAGTAAAGCGGCTCCTTTTGCTGCGGGGCGTTCTGGAGGAAGAAATCGCCTTTATCCACGGAGCAAATACCGAAGCAGGGCGAAAAGCCCTGTTTTCCAAGGTAAGAGCCGGAAAAATCCGCATACTTTTAGGCTCGACCTTTAAGCTGGGACTGGGGGTGAATGTTCAGGACAGGCTGATTGCCATTCATCACCTTGATGTGCCGTGGAGACCTGCTGACATGATCCAAAGAGAGGGGCGGATTCTAAGGCAAGGCAACAGGAATCCCGAAGTTAAGATTTTCAGATACATAACCGAAGGGAGTTTTGACGCATATTCATGGCAGCTTCTTGAAACGAAGCAGAAATTTATTTCCGGCCTGCTTTCCGGGGAGGTTAACCGCCGAAACAGCCCCAATATAGACAATACGGTTCTCGGTTATTCCGAAGTAAAAGCCCTTGCCATAGGGAATCCGCTTATCAAGAAAAGAGTTGAAATCGCAAATGAGCTGTCGAGGCTCATTACGCTGCAAAACAAGTACATTGAGGAAAGAATCGCCATGCAAAGGGAGCTTCTGCGCCTACCGGGACTATCTTCGGAGCTGGAAGAAAAAATCAAAGCCTGCGAAGAGGATTCCGTAGCTTTTCTTAAGTCAAAGGAAAATATCAAGACTGCTTTGGAAAAGGAAAACACCGGCAAGCGAAAGAGCTTGAGAGAAAAAATCCACAGGGCGGTTAATGATAATATCCTCGAAACCAGGGAAAGAACCCTTTTATCATACCATGGCTTTGATATCATTCTTCCTGCGAACATGACCAAAGAAAGACCTTTTATTTACCTGAAAGGAAAGGGCAAATACTATGTGGGGCTTGGAGAAAGCAGCGCGGGAAATCTGATGAGAATAGATAATTTCCTGGATAATTTTGATAGATACTTAGAAAAGCTAAATCTTAATCTTTCAAAACTAAAGGAAAAAGAAACGGAGATTAGACGCGCCCTTTCAAAAGAGGAGAATTTTGCAGACCGGATCGAAGACTGCAAGAAAAGGCTGATTGTAATAGATAAAGAGTTAGGGGTTGAAAATAAAGAATGAGCGAAATTAAGATGACAAATGTCCCATCCCTGAGCCTGGAAAAAGCGATAAAGGAGCTTTCAAAAGTATATTGCGGCTT
>CAVJCN010000420.1:1872-2354 GCA_963647945.1 Absicoccus sp.
CTGTCAAAGGGGCTTCCAATCAAATCCATTCCCTCGGTTATGCTTTGGGGTCCGCCGGGGATCGGAAAGTCACAGGGCGTATTTGAGATTGCGAGGGTGATAGAAAAAGAAACCCAAAAGAAAGTTATCGTGACGGATGTCAGGCTTCTTCTTTTTAATCCCATCGATCTTCGGGGCATTCCAACATCAAATGCAGATAAGAGCCTTGCTATATGGCTAAAGCCTAAAATTTTCGACATGGACGAGTCGGAGAATATCGTAAATATCCTGTTCCTCGACGAAATCTCCGCGGCGCCTCAGTCGGTTCAGGCAGCGGCTTACCAGATCACCCTTGACCGTGTGGTCGGCGAGCATAAGCTGCCGGATAACTGCGTTGTAATTGCCGCAGGAAACCGCATAACCGATAAGTCTGTGGCGTACAAGATGCCGAAAGCCCTTGCAAACAGGCTCCTGCACATCGAAATAAAGGGCAGCTTCTCCTC
>CAVJCN010000421.1:0-2353 GCA_963647945.1 Absicoccus sp.
TGCTTGGATTTTCGGCAGCTTTGTGTTACAATTTTTAGTAAAGAGGTGAGAAAACATGGGAAAATGCGTGATTATCGGCGCGGCGGAAATTAAAAATTACCGACGGGCAAAGGAATATTTGGCAAAAGATGATTTTTTCATATTTTGTGACGGAGGCCTTGCTCACGCCGAGAATTTGGGAGTGAAGCCAAGCCTGATTATCGGAGATTTCGACTCCTATCCGAGGGAAAAAGCCGCAGCGGATAATAGGGATAATGTTGAAATGATGGTGCTCCCTTGCGAAAAAGACGATACGGACACGGTTTTTGCGGTAAAAGAGGGTATAAAGCGCGGCTTTTCGGAGTTTTTGCTGCTGGGGGCTATCGGGCAAAGACTCGATCACAGCCTTGCAAATGTGTCCGTTCTCTTAATGCTTAATGGGGCGGGGAAAAGAGGCTTGATACTGGACGACTATTCGGAAATCCGCCTTGTGGGGCGCGAAACCGCATATATCGATGAGAAATTTTCATATTTTTCCCTTTTGAATATTACGGGCAAGGCGGAGGGTATCACCATTCGGAATGCAAAATATCCGCTGGAAAACGGGAGGATTGACTGCGATTATCAGTACGGAGTCAGCAACGAAGTTCTTGCGGGAGAGCAGGCAGAGGTCAGCGTGGCTTGGGGCCGGCTGCTGCTGATAAAAGTTTTTTAGCCGAGAAAAAGGCGAAAGGCAGCCAAAAGACAGACGAAAAACGGCCCTAAAATGAACGGAAAACAGGAAGGAAATAGACAGAAATAATGGAAAAAGGACAGATCGTAGAACTTAAAATAGAAGATATGAGCGCGGAAGGACGCGGAATCGGCAAAATTTACGATGGCAATAGGGGCTTTGCGGTTTTCGTAAAAGATGCGGTTTTGGGCGACCTTGTGAGGGCGGAGCTTACGAAGGTCAAGAAAAACTATGCTTTTGCTCGGGTCACGGAAGTTTTGGAGCTTTCTCCGGACAGGCAGGAGAGTTTTTGCCGGTACAGCGGGCTTTGCGGCGGCTGCGTATATTCCCAAATCAGCTATGAGGCGCAGCTTGCCCTGAAAGAAAATCAGGTCAGGGAAAAACTTACGCGTCTTGGAGGCTTGACAGACCCCGTGATCATGCCAATTATGGGTATGGCAGAGATAGAGCTTGCGGGCAGTCCGTTTCGCTACCGGAACAAGGCGAGTATGCCGGTCAGCACCGGTGGATTGATTACGGAGAAGGGCGGAATCGTAAAGCCCGTCCATGAGCCGAGGATCGGATTTTATCGTCCGAAAAGCCATGAGGTTGTCAACTGTGAGGACTGTCTGCTCCAGCCTGCACCTGCCATGGCGGCGGCAAAGGCGCTTAGAAAATTCATGGAAGAAGACCACATTACATCGTATGACCCACGCTGGGACAAGGGGCTTATGCGGCATCTTATCGTCCGCACGGCGGCGGGAACCGGAGAGGTTATGGTGATTCTCGTGATAAACGGTAAGGCAATTCCCAACGCGCAGAAGCTGGTAGAGATGCTGGACGAGGCGATTTACAATGTGCCTGCCAGCGAGGACGGGCCACTTGCGGGGGTTGAGTTTAATCTGGAAAGCGTCATCGTGAACATAAATAAGTCGAAGAATCTTGAGGGGCAGATTCTTGGGGAAGAATGTATTACGATTGCGGGAAAGCCGACCATCACAGAGGAAGTGGGCGGGCTTTGCTTTGAGATTTCGCCCCTTTCGTTCTATCAGGTGAACCGGGAGCAAATGGTCAGGCTCTACGACAAGGCACTGGAATACGCATCGCTAAAAGGCGATGAAACAGTCCTTGACCTGTATTGCGGCGTGGGAACCATCGGGCTGTTTGCGGCAGCAGAGATGAACCGAAAGGCTCGCGAGGCGACAGAAGCAGGGAATCTCATGCGGCCGGGGAGGGTTATCGGCATCGAATCGGTCAAGGGTGCGGTCATTGATGCCAACCGAAACGCAACAATAAACGGTATCGTAAATGCACGATATGTCTGGGGTAAGGCGGAAGAGGAGCTTCCGAAGATGGTTTCTGCGGAGGAAGCCTTAAAGGACGAGGCTCTGCGGGTTACTCATGCCGATGTGGCGATTCTCGACCCGCCGAGGGCAGGCTGCGAGGAGCCGCTCCTGGAAGCGGTGGCAAAAGCCGCTCCGGAGCGAATTGTATATGTTTCCTGCGACCCGGCAACCCTGGCGCGGGACATCAAGTATCTCGCCGCCCACGGCTACGAATTCCGCGAGGCGACCCCTTGCGATATGTTCCCCTGGACAGGGTCTGTGGAGACGGTTGTCCTTCTTTCCAAGGGAGAAATCGACTCGAAAAAGGTGCGTGTGG
>CAVJCN010000422.1:0-2347 GCA_963647945.1 Absicoccus sp.
TTTCACGGCTTTTTCTGACTGATGAGGGTAACACCGAAGAAATTTTGCAAGAGCCTTTTACGAAAAATGCCAGAGAATATATAAAGAAGCTGCGGGACAGCATTCCGGAAAACGGCTCGAAATACGCCAAAATTCGCATTGGGGATATTCTCGATTACTACATTATGGACGTAGGAATTTATGGAGGAAAGGGTGGAGCGCTCCGTTTTAACTTTACAAGTCTAGACTTGGGTGAAGAAACCGAGTCGGAAGACGCAAGACAATGGAAGGCATGGCAGGACTTTTTCAAGATTCCGGTTTTGGAAGAGGAATACATGGCATATCAACTAAGCAGAGGGGAAAACGGTGAAATATACGTGCCGGCGGACTACGGAACGCCGGAAGGCAAGGACTCCTTTGGCTTCTCCACCCAAGCCTGCGAAACGGAGGACGCAGCATATTTCCTATTTGACGCCCATTCATTAAAGGGTAATTTGGTGGATACCAGCCTGATTCCAGGTGGTTTCGGGATTTATCGTATGCCTTTTGAAACAAAGGACGGAAGCTTGCCTGCAGAAAATATCAAAACGATATATAGCCTTGATCCGGAGGCACATTATCTGGACATTTCGGCAAGTTCGGACGGAGAAAAACTTTTCGTTTCATACTATTATGATGAAGAAATCGGAAGCGGAGAGACGGGAGACGGAAGACCGACCGTTTTTTCCGAGGTAGTGGATATTGCTACGGGCAAATGCGATGAAAAAATAAAAGCCATCGACGGGTGTGAATATGCAATCATCAGGGATGACGGAGACTACCAGCTTTTTACTGACGGAGAGTCTAAACTGAGGGTTTATCATTATTCGGCAGGAAAGTACAGCCTTGCCTTCAAAATTGACGATGCGGACTTCGATTCGATGGGAATGTACTATCTGGCCGCCGAAGTGGAAACAAAGGTTTTGTACGAAGAAAACAGGCTGACGGTTTTGAACTACGGGAATAGCTTCCTGTGGGAAGAGACAGAGCTGGACAGAAACGGATTTTCCGGTGGCGAAGAATACAACAGATGGACTGCGGCGGATTGCAATTCCGTAATCATAAATGTGTTCGGCAAGGAGGGGCATGAGTATTGCGGCAGGCTATACAGCAATTTGCAGGATTTTTACGACGAGGACAGCTATAGAGAAATCGGCAATAAACTTTGGGAGGCGCAGAGCCTCGGAGATACTTTTATAACGGATGATAAATTCCCCATCGCAATGAGAAACTCATGGGAACTGCTTGACCTTCGATCCTAAGAATGGGGAAACCCTTGCAAATACAGGGATACAGGCGAAAGATAAATAAAAATGCGAAAAAGATGAAAAAAACGCGAAAATATACTTGACAGGACGGGGGTAAGAGTGGTAATATAGACAAGCTGTCGCAAGTGCGGCGGCATTCTCAAACTAAAGGACAAGATGTTCGGCACGGAAGTGAGCGCGAAATTTTGTAAGAAAGAATGAGAAAAACTACTTGACAATTACCACCACTCGTGGTAATATAGATAAGCTGTCAGAAATGAGCAGCGAGCCTTTTCAGAGCGAATGCGAAGCGAAAAAACTTCGAAAAAAAGTTTTGAAAAAGCCTTGACAAGATTAGCAGGATATGCTAATATGTTAAATGTTCGACACAGTTCGAACAGCGGCCTCGAAAGAGCCGCAATGAACCTTGAAAACTTCATAGTGTAGAAATTTAGTCAAATAAATTTTAATGCGATGAAGATTTTTCGATAGGCGCGAAGCCGAGGGAGAACGGAACGGAGTGTACTTTCGTACATGAGTACCGATTTGACCGAGAGCGACAAAGCATAGCGGAAAATCGGCAAGCATTTGAAACAATCAGCAAATTGGTAAGACAATTTGGCGGATAGTTTCTCGACAATTTCTTAAAACAATAATTCGAATGAATTAGCAAACGCAAATGTGTTTGTCTTGAGAAATCAAACTGATTTTAGCTCGGAAACGAGATAGAATACAATTTTAATTAAGAGTTTGATCCTGGCTCAGGATGAACGCTGGCGGCGTGCCTAACACATGCAAGTCGAACGAAGCACTGAGAGTTTGAGATTTCGGTCAAGAACTTTCTTTGACTTAGTGGCGGACGGGTGAGTAATGCGTGAGCAACCTGCCTTTCAGAGGGGGACAACAGTTGGAAACGACTGCTAATACCGCATGATGCGTATTGATCGCATGATCGATACGCCAAAGATTTATCGCTGAAAGATGGCCTCGCGTCTGATTAGCTAGTTGGTGAGGTAACGGCTCACCAAGGCGACGATCAGTAGCCGACCTGAGAGGGTGATCGGCCACATTGGAACTGAGAC
>CAVJCN010000423.1:0-2344 GCA_963647945.1 Absicoccus sp.
CCCAAAAGGTATGCGGAAAATAGGCCTGTGTTTTTACCGAAGTAAAAACGCACACCATTTGGGTTTGGGATTAAGTTACGTGGCGTAATTATTGTATCATCTGCTTGTGAGGAAAGCAAGGGCAACTTGCGGGATCATCGTTACTGATACTACGATAAATACAAGGAGCGCAAAACTATGGTGCGGGAAAAACCGAATTTCGATATTTTAGGCCGGATCGACCGGGAACGCCTGTCCCGCGGCTGGACGGAATACGCGCTGGCCGAAAACTCCGGGCTGACGCAATCGACGATCTCAACATGGAGAAGAAAGCAGCTCCAGCCAAATGTCGCGTCCATCGAAAAGATCTGCGACGGTCTTGGAATCACGCTGGCGCAGTTTTTCAGCGATTCGGAGCCGGCCTATTTGACCGCGGAGCAAAAGGAAATTCTTGATTTGTGGGGGAAGTTATCTCCCAAACAGAGGGCCGCTGTCCTCGAAATGCTGAAATCGTTTGTTGAATAAATCAGTTGATGCCCCGCATGGTCTTTACGCCATGCGGGGTATCTCTATGCTGACGATCATTTGAACTGGTTCCGAATGCGCACAATGTCGCTCCCCAATAAGGACTCCCGTTGCAGCAACGCCTGCTGCACGGCGATCATAAACGCATAATTGCCGCGCAGGAGCGTTTGCGCCGCTCGGTAGAGCTCGTCCAGCTTTGCCGCGGCAAGTCTCTCATTGTAGGATAGTGTTGCCTCGGACGCGGCCTTGTGTTCGCACACGATCCCGGCAAAGCCGCTGCCGCCATGGAAGTCGATCCATTGCCGGACATAATCTGCCGCGGTCTGGAGATCGTCGCCCGCGCCCATATCGAGTGCCCCATAGACCATCTCAACGCCCGCTTTCCCTGCAAGGCTCTTGATCACCAGATTCAGGAAATCCGTTTCGGTCGAAACCTCGTTGTCCCGGTAGTATTGCGTCATACCCATCCTGCAACCGTTCTGCCGCAGCGTAACAAGCGACACGCTGCCCGGCTTCAGCACATCGGCGGCGACCGCGTGAGCGGCCTCGTGAAGAGCGATCTGCGCTATGTCGGGGTTTGGCTCGCCGTCGCTCTTTCTGATCTTATAGACAACTTGCAGGATGGCGTCGATCAGATCCATCTTCCCGATTTTATCGGCTCCCCTGTAGCAGCTATTGGCAGCAGCCGCGTTCATGACAGTTTCCAAAGCCGCGCAGCTCGTGCTGTTTCCCATAGCCCTTACGATGTCAGAGATCAGCACATCATCCTCCAGCGGCTTATCTCTGAGGTAATATGCCGCGATACGCTCGGCGCTTTCCCCTTTCGGCGGCTCCAGATAGATCGTATAGTCGAAGCGTCCGGGGCGGAGCAGCGATTGCGGAATGCAGGAGATTGTGTTTGCGGTAGCCATGACGAATACATCGGCGTCCTTTACACTGTCAATCGCACTTTGCAGGGCGGCCCACTGCGGGCCATAGGGGGAGGGCGAATCTGCGTAGAGGTTGATGTCCTCCAGCAGCAGTACAGACGGTGCGGATTGTTTGGCGCGCAAAAAAGCTTTCTTGAGGTCATCAAGAAAGCTTTCGGCGTCGGAGTCCTTGCAGAAGGTAACATGGCTTCTGCCGGATTCCTCCATAAAGGTTTTAGCCATCAGGCTTTTCCCAAGCCCCGGTTCCGAGACCATCAGCAGGCCGTGCGGGAGGGGAATGCCGCACTTTTTATAGCTGTCCCCATGCCGCAAAATGTCCAATATCCGGCGCAAAAGCTCTTTGGTGGCCTCGTAGCCGATCACTCTCTGGTCCAATAGATCCATGATAATTCCTCCCTCAATCTTCTTCGGTCAGCTGCTCTATCGACGAAGCGTAGAAATGCGGTAGTATCTTCCCTTGCAGATAGTTCTGGTACCACATGGTAATCACGCTTTGCAGCCGTTCCAACTCATTACAGACAAAAAAATAACTGCCATCTCTCCAGCTGACGGTCGAGATGGCAATATGAATGTGCAGATGATCCGTGTTCGTATGCACACCGAAAAAAGATAGATAACCGCATGAAAAGTAGAATGCAGCAATTTCCTTAGCTAAGGCAAACGCCACCAGAGGATCTTGCAATTCATCGCTGCTAAATGATACTACATTGTGCTGCATGAGGCGATAGTGATTCGGATATAGTTCGAGTTGATGTAAATACAGGTCGGCAAAGCGCCTCCATGCTCCCGGCTGATCGGCCAGAATAATATCTGGCACAGCGCCCACTAAGCATTGCCCGGAACGCGGAGGGAACTCAGTTGCGTCCTCTCTTGCAATATATTTCAGAAGGTTAAGAACATCTGATGAAGTC
>CAVJCN010000424.1:0-2339 GCA_963647945.1 Absicoccus sp.
GAATTTCGGATATGCTATCTTTGCGACATCCGTGTCTCCATAGTTCTTCTTATCACGGGCGGTATAGTCGTTCATCGCCTGCTTAAGAGCAGATGCGATTCCTACATAGTCAACAACAAGACCGCCTTCTTTGTTTCCAAATACACGGTTAACTCTCGCAATCGCCTGCATCAGGTTATATCCCTGCATCGGCTTATAGACATACATGGTAGCCAGGGACGGAACATCAAAGCCAGTCAGCCACATGTCCACAACAATAGCAATCTTGAGCGGGCTGTCGTTGTCCTTGAACTGTTTTGCAAGTTCATCTTTGTGGTGCTTATTGCCGATGATTTTATTCCATTCTTCCGGATCCTTGTTGCTGCTGGTCATGACAACAGCGACCTTCTCCGTCCAGGACGGACGCAACTGCAGAATGCGCTCGTAAATCTTCATGGCAATCGGACGGGAATATGCTACGATCATTGCCTTGCCGGTCAACAGACTGGCACGGTAATTTTCATAGTGGTTCAGAATATCATCGACCAGAGAATTAATGGTCTTCTCGTTACCGAGAATAGCCTCCATCTCTCCCAGCTCTTTCTTGCTCTTTTCGATGACACCGGGATCGGCATTATTCGCCATGATATCGTATTCCTGGTCAATAAGCTTCAGCGTCTGCTCGTCCAGCTTCAGCTTGATGACACGGCTCTCATAGTAGACCGGACGGGTAGCGCCATCTTCCACGGCCTGCGTCATGTCATAGATATCGATATAATCACCGAATACCTCGCGGGTGTTGCGGTCCTTCATGGAAATCGGTGTACCGGTAAATCCGATGAATGTCGCATTCGGCAGAGCATTTCGGATGATACGTGCAGAGCCGATTTTGATTTCACCTGTCTTGGCATCGACCTTTTCCTTCAAGCCGTACTGCCCACGGTGTGCCTCGTCTGCCATGACTACAATGTTTCTGCGTTCAGAAAGACAATCGAAGGACTCCTCGAACTTCTGCATCGTGGTAAAGATGATGCCGTTCGCTTTCCTGCCGTCCAAGAGTTCTTTCAGATGCACCCGGCTCTCCGCATGAACCGGCTCCTGGCGCAGAAAATCCTTACACTTTGCAAACTGTCCATACAGCTGGTCATCCAAATCATTACGGTCTGTGATTACCACGATAGTCGGACTGTCCAGCGCATCCTGCAGGCGATGCGCATAGAAAACCATCGACAGGGATTTTCCGCTGCCCTGCGTATGCCAGAACACACCGCCCTTACCATCTGTTTCTGTAGCGTGTTTGGTAGATGCCACAGCTTTATTGACCGCAAAATACTGATGGTAGCCTGCCAGGATCTTGAACTGCTTTGTACCTTCGTTAGAGAAGCAAATGAAATTCTTTATGATGTCCAGCAGCCGCTCTTTTTCAAAAATACCCTCAAAGAAAGTATCAAACTGAGCATACTGTGTATTCTCGTAGCTGCCGTCCTTGGTCTTCCACTCCATAAAGCGGTCTTCACCCGATGTAATCGTACCAGCCTTAGAGGTCATAAGGTCACTCATGACACAGATGCAGTTATAGATAAACATGGATGGAATCTCATGCATGTAATTCCGAATCTGTGAGTATGCCTCAGATGCATCCGTTTCCTCACGGGATGGTGATTTCAGCTCCACCAACACAACAGGCATACCATTCAAGAAAAGCAGGACATCAGGGCGCTTGTTGCTGTTCTCTACGAACGTCCATTGATTCGCAACGATAAAGGAGTTATTGCCGGGATTGCTGTAATCCACGAGATAGACCAGACCGGAGCGCTCTTCGCCTTTGACAAAATAGCGCACTTCAACACCGTGCTGCAGATAATCCATAAAAAGGGCATTCTTCTGCACCAGTTCGGCATTTTCAAAATTCTTCAGCTTATACAGTGCATCCGCAATCGCATCCTCCGGCATTGATGGATTCAGACGATGTAACGCCTCGTCCAGTTCTTCTTCATACAGAGGGCTTTTAAAGTCACGCTCCAAGTCGGGAGCATAGACATACCGATACCCCATGTTCTGAAACAGCTCTATGACGGAATTTTCATAGTCTGCTTCGGTATAAAAGCCTGCCATAGTTCATCAACTCCTTATCTGTAAATTTATGTCAAAACAGTGTTGACTCGTTTTCACTGTTCTCGGTCTCCTTTAGCGTTGCGTCATCCTTGATGTTCCACGCCGTATTCTTATCTTCTATCAAACAAGAATTTACTTCAGCAGGCGCAAGCTCTTTATCGTGAGATGTTCGTTAACACAATAAACGATCAACGACGCACTTGCCGAGCGGAGGAATACTTCGATATTGCCATCGGAAAAACTCC
>CAVJCN010000425.1:0-2335 GCA_963647945.1 Absicoccus sp.
GAAAAAACCGGCCCTTAGGTCGGTTTTTGATAGCAGCGTAGTTTGCTGCGACGTGGTGGAGCATAGGGGGCTCGAACCCCTGACCTTTTGACTGCCAGTCAAACGCGCTCCCAGCTGCGCCAATGCCCCTAATTTTTTCTTATTTTACCACAGCTTGGCTCTTATTGCAAGGCTTTGCGAAGAATTTACAGTCTATAAATTCTATAAATTCTAAAAATTCTAAAAGTTTGTGAAAATCCGTATATACCATTTATGTTTCGCTATTTTTCTTCTGTCCTTCTGCTGTTCTTCCCTGCCCCGCCGCTTCCGCGTCTTGACTTTGAGGTGCAAGAAGTTTAGAATATAGCTATGGACATATAATAGCTATATGGACATACAAAATCACAAAGAAAGCGAGGCGCTATTATGGAAAAAGTATATGAATTTTTAAAGAACGCGGGGGTTTACTACCTTGCTACGGTTGATGGGGATCATCCTCATGTAAGGCCTTTCGGCACGGTTAACATCTTTGACGGTAAGCTCTATATTCAGACAGGAAAGTCAAAGGATGTTTCGAGGCAGATTCAGGCTAACGGAAAGGTTGAAATTTCGGCGATGGTTGGTCAAGACCGCTGGATCAGACTTTGCGGAACTCTTGTGGAGGACGACCGCAGAGAAGCGAGAGTTTCCATGCTGGATGCATATCCGCACTTAAAGGCGGCATACGACCCTGATGACGGAAATACCGTTGTTTACTACCTCAAGGACGCTACGGCTGCTTTCTGCTCCTTTACGGAAGCTCCGGAAGTTGTAACTTGGTAAAATGACCACTTAAAAAGCAGCCTCGGCTGCTTTTTTTAGTGACTTTTTAGTGCTTGTAGGGCTTGCGTCGCTAATCGTTTCGATTAAACGCAAGTAAAGGAAAAACCGCCAAACAATTGCGTTTGACGGCCCTGTTAAAGTATCTTTGACGGAACCGCCCTACCAAAAGCGGTAATCCTTTTTTTATCTTTAGACTACATTATCTGCCATGAAATGTCAACATACTTTTTATTTATATTCTTCTCTGAGTTTCTTGATAAGCTCGTCGATTCTGTGAACGACTCTTACGAAGTCTTCTTCGTAATAGCCTCTGGTGGTCATGGGCGCGGTGCCGATTCTTACGCCGGAGGTTTCTCTCGGTGAACGCTTTTCGCATGGCACGCAGTTTTTGTTAAGGGTGATTCCGATCTTGTCACATTCCTCTTGTAGCACTCTCCCGCTGAAAGGTTCATCGGAAAGGTCAAGGAGGATCAGATGGTTGTCCGTACCGCCGGTTACAACATTATAGCCCAGTTTAATGAACTCGTCCGACAGAGCCTTGCAGTTTTTAACCACCTGACGAACATATTCCTTGTATTCCGGTCTTAAGGCTTCCTCTGCGCAAACCGCCTTACCGGCGATGATATGTTCCAGTGGGCCGCCCTGTGCATAAGGGAATACCGCGCTGTCAACTTTCTTTGCAAGGTCTTTTCTTGCGAAAATGAGGCCCCCGCGAGGCCCTCTGAGGGTCTTGTGGGTGGTGGTGGTGATGATGTCCGCATAACCGAATGGGGACGGATGTGCGCCGCCGGCAACAAGTCCTGCGATATGAGCCATGTCCACCATAAAATAGGCTCCCACTTCCTTTGCAATCTCAGCAAATGCAGGGAAATCAATGATTCTTGAATATGCCGATGCTCCGGTAAGTATCAGCTGCGGTCTGCAGGCAAGAGCTTTCTTACGAACATCTTCCATGTCGATATAGCCTCTTTCGTCTACATCGTAAAATACCATGTTATAGAGGTTTCCGCTGAAGTTTACGGAGGAGCCGTGGGTAAGGTGGCCGCCGTTGTCTAGGGTCAGTGACAGAATCGTATCTCCCGGTTTGAGCACCGCCTTGTACGCCGCGAAATTTGCCTGGGAGCCGCTGTGAGGCTGCACATTTACATGATAGTCCGTATCAAAAACCTTTCTCCAAACATCACAGCAATATTCTTCCAGCTGGTCTACGAACTCGGTTCCGCCGTAGTAGCGGCTGGTGTTTCCCGAAGTGCGCACATATGGATAGCCCTCCGCATATTTCCACGAAAGACAACTTCCGCATGCCGCAAGCACTGCCTCGGAGCAATAGTTTTCGGAAGCGATGAGCTCCACATTATTTTTCTGGCGGTTATACTCTTTTTCGATGAATCCGCCTACCATCGGCGATGTTTTTTTGATAAATTCAAAATTGTCAACATTATATGTACTGTTATCTCTCCCACTAGCGTCGAACATTTTGTTTTTCCTCCGTTTGTAAACATATTAAATCAAATTTGCCAAGAATTTTCAGCAG
>CAVJCN010000426.1:0-2333 GCA_963647945.1 Absicoccus sp.
TTATTCTATCATTCTGCGGGTAGAATGTCAAATATGAGAATAAAAAATGGCGGACTAAGTTGCCTTAAATCCACCGTTTTTATCAAATTTTCTTCAAAATCTTATGTCGTACTCCAGATATCTTCTCGCTTCGTTTTTTACTTCGCTTTCTACGGTAACATTGCCGGTGCATTTCAGTATTTTCAATGCGGTATCTATTTTTAACGCATCTTTTTCTTTCATGCCGGAGGTGTTGCTGAGTTTAATCACGAGCTTTTGATTGAGCAGCGGGCTTTTTTCGTTCATGCGCATATCGATTAGCGTCTGAACGCTGGAATCTCTTTGCAAATATTTTAGCTGCGGTCTGACAGGTTCGTGCCCGGGGAATGACATTTCCGCAGCGACCTCTATTGTTGAGAAAGATTTTTGCATTTGAGTTAGGTCGGCTTCCATTCCCACTCTTTGTTTTGACTTCACAGCGACTTTCATTTTCTTTTCTGCAAAGCGGGCTTTCTCTTCTTTATATGTTACCTTGAAATATTTCGCGCCGAGGTTTTGCGCCACAAGCTGCAATTCATTTACTCGCGCTTTTTTCAAATGGTTAAAATATTCGTCCAAAGCAATATAGCAACCCCGCTCGATGGGGTCTTCATAGTAAAATTCGCTTACCGAATCCGGCAAGAGTTTTAGGCTGAATGCAGCTGCGGAATCTTGAAAAACATTCACCATATCATAGCCTTTTATGGTCTGCCTGTAACCTATTGAGCCCCGACATACCTCGCTGTCTGCGTGTTTTTTATCCCGTTCTGTCACTCTGATAAATTTTGGCATAAAAAAGTCTACAGCCTCTAAATCTTCGGGGAACAGCGGCCTCAGTGTTTTCACCTCATAGTTTTTCGCGGCTTCCTCGATATTTTCAGTCACCGCCTGCGCACCCTTTTTTACAGCGTCATTTACAGATTCCTTAATTATTGATACATCTGTCAAGTCAAATTTACCGTCAGCGTCTTGGTCTATTGCTTGAATTGCGCCGTTTGCCAGTCCTTTTACGGTTTTTCCCGCCGAAGAAATGATAGACTTTATTTGGCTTTTATCGAATTTTTCCATAATGAGTACCTCCGTTTTTTTCTTCGTAAATGGTTTGTAAATTTCGCGGACGCAGGTTTTCCGTATTTTACCACAACCCCAAATCATCAAGTTGTGATTCAATGGTTCTTTCCTTTCGGCAACGCCGCCCTTATAATCGCTGGAACCATTATACCACAGCCCTGGGTTTCCAAAAGCTGTGATTCAATGGTTCCTACCTTTCGGCAACGCCGCCCTTATAATCGTCGGAACCATTATACCATCTTGCGTGCGCAGTGACAATATTTAAAAATGCAGCAAAAATGAGAGCCAGCAAAAATGAGTGTGCGAGAAAGCGTGTGTGAGGAAATATCAAAATGGTAGCAAAATAGGCGATAATTCCGTTGACATATTTTTATGATATATGTATAATATAAATATAAAGGCGGTGGTGCTATGACATTTGAGTGGGATGAAAATAAAAATATAATCAACCAACACAAACATGGAATTTCCTTTGAAGAGGCGAAAGCAGTATTTTACGATATATTCGCCATTTTATTTGATGATCCGGATCATTCGGAGCATGAAGAGCGTTTCTTAATTATAGGCATGAGTTTATCTAAAGGCATTTGCCTTGTCAGTCACTGCTACCGCGGCGCTGACGATACTATACGAATAATATCTGCAAGAAAGGCGACCAAGCGTGAGCAATCTGTATATGACGAACAGTTTTGAGGAGGTAATTATATGAGAGAAGAATATGATATAAAAAATCTTAATCCAAGGATAAATCCCTATGCAAAGGCGCTGAAAAAGCCCATAACCATCAATCTTGACGAAAATGTTGTAAGCTATTTCAGGGAGGAATCCAGCCTCGTCGGTATTCCGTACCAGACCTTGATAAATATGTATTTGCGTGATTGTGTGGTGAATGAGCGGCATCTGTCGTGGAAATAGAATGCCGCTGTCTTGAAAGTAAAAAAATCGGAGGTATGTAAATCCCTCCGATTTTTTATTCTCATTGTTTTCGCATCAATGACGCAGGTTTTTTCGTTCACCGCTTCATTCCCAAATGCGACGGAAAAATCGTTCGTGGCTAGGCGGCAAGGCGCGAGCGAGCGGAGCATACTTTGGCGTATGTGAGCATCGCGAGGCACCGCAGCCAACAACGCCACGGGCGATTTTAACAAGCATTTATTCGATGATTTCGGTTACTACTCCGGAACCTACAGTCCTTCCACCCTCACGAATAGCGAATCTCAGTCCCTCTTCGATTGCGATCGGAG
>CAVJCN010000427.1:0-1437 GCA_963647945.1 Absicoccus sp.
CTTGGACTGTGCCAAAGCCTGTCTTGCAAACGGGATTCCGGTGGGACTGGGAACCGATACGGGCTGCCCTTACATCACCCATTACGATATGTGGCGGGAGCTGAACTATTTCCACAAATACTGCGGTGTTTCCAATGCCTTTGCCCTTTATACGGCAACCAAGCGAAACGCAGAGCTTGCGGGAGTCGGAGCTGTTACAGGAAGCATAGAACCGGGAAAATCGGCGGATTTTGTAGTCACAAGGGCAAATCCTCTTGAAAATCTCGAAGCCCTCAGAAACATCGATATGGTAGTTTTCCGCGGAGAAATAACGAGAAATCCGGTAGTTAAAAAGATGCCCGATGTGGAGGCACAGCTGGATAGATATAAGTAAACACACATAGATTCAAAAAACTTGAAAGGACTTTTAATTTGAAGAAAGCAGCATTTCACACCCTCGGCTGCAAGGTCAACCAATACGAAACCGAAGCCATGAAGGAGCAGTTTGCCGCCCGGGGCTACGAAATCGTAGGGGAAGAGGAAGCCGCCGATGTATATATTATAAATACCTGCACCGTTACGAATTTGGCGGACAGAAAATCCCGCCAGTATATTCGCCGCATGAAAAAACAGTGCCCGGAGGCGGTAATTGCAGTTACCGGCTGTTACGCCCAGGTAAAGCCCGAGGAGCTTTCCGCCCTGCCGGAAGTCAATATTGTGGCGGGAACAGGCGAAAAAAACAATATCGCAGCCTATGTTGAGGAATACATGAAAAACCATGTGAAACAAAAACATATTTTGGGCTGCGATGCCCTCACCTCTTACCACGACAAGGGGATAATAACATCCATGGATTCGAGAACCCGGGCCTATGTCAAGATTCAGGAGGGCTGCAACCGCTTCTGCTCCTATTGTTTGATTCCATTTGCCAGAGGAGCCGTGCGAAGCCGTGACCCCAATGAGATCATAGAGGAAGTGAAAACCCTGATAGAAAAGGGCTTTCGGGAAGTGGTGCTTACGGGAATAAACACCGCCCTCTACGGAACCGAGGAAAGCTTTCGCTATCCCCTTACCGATGAGGAAAAGCGGGAAAAAATCCGGGGAATCGAGATTATCATAAGCAGGATAAACACCCTTGACGGGGATTTTCGCATAAGGCTCAGTTCACTGGAACCTACGGTGGTAAACGCAGATTATGTCAAAAGGCTCATGGGCTACGAAAAGCTCTGCCCCCACCTGCATCTTTCCATCCAAAGCGGCAGCGATCGGGTTATCTGTGCCATGAACCGGCATTACAGCAGGCAGGATTATCTTGATATCGTGAAGGTGCTCAAAGAGCATGACTCACATTACGGTGTGACCACCGATATTATTTGCGGCTTTCCGGGAGAAACCGAGGAGGATTTTCAGGACAGTCTTCGCATAGTGGAGGAGGCAAATTTTCTGAAAGTCCATGCC
>CAVJCN010000427.1:1447-2333 GCA_963647945.1 Absicoccus sp.
GCCTGAGAATCGTCGAAGAAGCGGACTTCCTGAAAGTTCACGCCTTTAAGTTTTCAAAGCGGGAGGGCACCGCAGCTTGGAAAATGAAAGACCAGATTGACGGCGAGACGAAAAATCAGCGGGTCACAAGGCTCATCAAAAAGTCCGAAGAAGTTACGCGAAAGTTCCTCGAAAGTTCGGCGGGAGAAACCCGCAGGGTGCTTTTTGAGCAGGAAGAAGCGGATTTGCCGGTAAGCCCTGCCTCGGCAGAGGGCAGCGCTTCGGGGGAGGCAAAGCTCCTCAGCGGCTATACCGAAAACTATATCAAGGTATATGCTTTCGGAAGTCCGGAGCATTTAAACAGTTTCCAAAAAGTTAAACTTTTAGAACCATATAAAGACGGCATGAAAGGAGAAATTTTATAATGGCAGATTGTATTTTTTGCATGATCGCGAATCACGAGATTCCGTCAAACATCGTTTATGAGGACGACAAAATCGTCGCATTTAAGGATCTTGACCCCCAGGGCCCGGTTCATGTTTTGGTAATTCCAAAGAAGCACATCGCCTGTATCGATGATGTAAAGCCGGAGGATCACGAGCTTGTGGGACATATCATTTGTAAAATCGGAGAAATCGCAAAGAGTCAGGGCCTGGAAAACGGTTATCGGGTTGTCAGCAACAACGGCGATGATGCCTTCCAGACCGTAAAACACCTGCATTTCCATGTAATAGGCGGAAAACCTATGGGCTGGCCGCCATTCCCTGTGCAGGAGTAATAACAACAAGACCGATGCTGGCATTTCGGCACATTCACTAATGAGTGTGCCATTTTTTATCTTAAATAAAAATAATTACAATATTGTAAAAATATGTGTTGACAACAGCCTCCTTTTGCTGTAATATAC
>CAVJCN010000428.1:0-2332 GCA_963647945.1 Absicoccus sp.
GGTTGGCGTTAAACGGAAGAGTTGTAGTGAGCGGCCGGAGCGTTGCACGAGTCGAGCGAAGCGAGCGGCTTGCGACGCGCACAGCGAACGAAAACTCTGGAGTAGCCAAGCAGGTTCAGCCCTTGACTTTTTGCTTCTTTTTGGTCAAGCAAAAAGAAGAGTACTCGATGACATGTTAATGTCATCGCTAACGCGAAGCTCCTTAATTGGGACTTACTTTTTTCAAAAGCCAATAACAGTTGGTTAAAAGTTTAGCGGACAGCCATAAAAATAAAAAATAAATCCTATCTTTGTGGCAGAGTTAGTAATCGGACAATCAGACAGTTCGATGCAAGGGAATCCGGTGAAAATCCGGAGCTGTGCCTGCAGCTGTAAATCCTCGTGCTGTCGGTCGGATATTCCAAGCCACTGTTTCCGAAAAGAAACGGGAAGGCATCCGGCCGGAGGAGAGCCAGAATACCTGCTACCTCTCTCAATCTATCAACACCCGGCTTCCAGGATTAGAAGTGCGTGTCCGTTCGAACCGGCGTTTTTGGGCGCCCCTTCTCTTGTGGCATTCCTCTTTGTGTGCTGGAAACGTGTCGTTTTTTTAACAAACTAAACAGACGAACTATGAAACTGCTTCCGGTTTTTCTCATGATAGGCGCACAGTTGGTAAGTGCACAAAGCATCCTCAAAGACAAAGGTGAGGAAGAACTCTCCGTATTCCTGAACGAAGTGGTCGTAACCGGCACAGGAACCGAACACTATCTGAAGGATGCGCCCGTGCAGACGGAGGTCATCACCGGCAAAGCCCTGGAGCAATATCAGGCACGCAGCATAGATGATCTGCTCGGCAGCCTCAGTCCGTCGTTGACCTTTCACGATGGCGATATGGGAAGCCACATTCAACTGAACGGATTGAACAACGATTATATCCTGATCATGGTGAACGGCAAGCGCATGAACGGCGATGTCGGCGGTCAGAACGACCTGAACCAGTTGAACCTTGCCAATATCGAACGCATCGAAATCGTCAAGGGAGCCGCCTCGTCGCTCTATGGCAGTGATGCGATAGCCGGCGTGATCAACATCATCACCAAGCGAAACCGCGAGAAGATGGAGCTGACCAATACCTCCCGCGTGGGCGAATATGGGGATATCCGTCAGAGCACCGGCTTCGGATTTCATTATGGAAAGCTCAAGTCGATGACCGGGGTCAACTTCCGCCATACCGACGGCTGGCAGAATACGGACCGGCAATGGGACCAAAACCAGCTGAAAACCGGCTCGACCATGCTGACCGTCAACCGATCGACCAACTATACGCTGTCCGAAAACCTCGAGTGGCAGGTCAACCGCCAACTCAACCTTACGGCCGAGGGCACCTATTACGAGCGTTGGGTGATGCGCACCCATGGCCCCTGGAAATACCAACCCAACGATTTTTATTACCGCAACTACACGCTGGCCGTGGGGGGTAACTACAAGTTCGGAGAGCGGAATTATCTGACGGCGGACCTATCTTATGGCCGATACGGCTACTTCTATGACTACAAGCTAAACGAGCATACGGATTATTTTCTGGATGGCGACCGCCACGAGCGCATCACCTATTTTGCCGGTCAGCGCATCAAGCAGAGCATCCAAAAGCAGCTGTTGGGGCAAGTGAAAAGTGTGTTTTATTGGGGCGACCACCATATTTTGAATGTGGGTGCCGAATATCAGTACAATCACCTCGAGTCGCCCCACCACATCGATGGCGACCGCGCCTCGGTTTATACGCTGGCGGCCTATATACAAGAGGAGTGGAAGGCGATGGAGAACCTGGTGGTGACGGCCGGCATACGGGGCACGCAACACAAGGAGTCGGGCTTGAATTTCAGTCCGAAGGTCTCCCTCCTGTACAAACCCGGCGGGAATGTTCATTTGCGCTCTTCGTATGCCATGGGATACAAGGCACCGACCATCAAGGAGCTATATTATAATTATGCCGGCATCATAGGGGGCGGTGCTATGACGGCCTATCATGGCAACACGGAACTGAAGGCCCAAACGTCGCAATATGGCTCGGTCGGGATAGAGTATGCCGGAGAAAAATTCCAAGCCGCCCTGACGGGATACGTGAACTTCCTGAGCAATATGATCGAGCTGGTCGAGATTTCCGTGACCCCCGCCGAGAAACTGCTCGAGATAGAGAAGAGCAAACAGTACATGAATCTGACGAAGGCGCGCATTTACGGCATGGATTTCACCTTCAGCTATCGTCCGGCGAAATCGCTCACCTTGAGCGGCGGGTACAGTTATGCCGACCCGAAGGCACAATATCCCAACAAAGGCATTGATTATTTGC
>CAVJCN010000429.1:0-2327 GCA_963647945.1 Absicoccus sp.
ATTTTGACATCATGATCGAAGAAGATTTGACAGAGGACCCGGACATTATCATTGCAGACACGGCGGAAATCGACCTTGAAGCCAGTATTCCTAAGGGTATCGCGGTTGACGATCCGGTGAGAATGTATCTTAAAGAAATCGGAAAGGTTCCGCTGCTTACCGCAGATGAGGAAATCCAGCTTGCAAAACGCATGGAAACCGGCGACGAAGAGGCAAAGAAGCGGCTTTGCGAAGCCAACCTCAGACTGGTGGTAAGCATCGCGAAAAGATATGTGGGCAGGGGAATGCTGTTCCTCGACCTTATCCAAGAGGGAAACCTCGGGCTCATCAAGGCAGTAGATAAATTTGATTATACCAAGGGATATAAGTTTTCCACCTATGCAACATGGTGGATTCGTCAGGCGATTACCCGTTCCATCGCAGACCAGGCGAGGACGATTCGTATTCCGGTACACATGGTGGAGACCATAAACAAGCTGATTCGGGTTTCAAGACAGCTCCTTCAGACCTACGGTAGAGAACCGACCCCGGAGGAAATCGCCCAGGAAATGGGGCTTCCGGTAGACAAGGTAAGAGAAATTCAGAAGATCGCTCAGGAGCCGGTTTCTTTAGAAACCCCGATTGGCGAAGAAGAGGACAGCCATCTTGGAGATTTTATTCCGGACGAGGACGTGCCGGCACCTGCGGAGGCTGCGGCATTTTCCATGCTAAAGGAGCAGCTTCTTGAGGTGCTCGATACCTTGACGGAAAGGGAACAAAAGGTTCTCAAGCTCCGATTCGGCCTGGAAGACGGCAGAGCAAGGACTCTGGAAGAGGTAGGCAAGGAATTTGAAGTTACCCGGGAACGCATCCGCCAGATAGAAGCGAAGGCGCTGAGAAAGCTTCGCCATCCAAGCAGAAGCAAAAAATTAAAGGACTATTTGGAATAGCACAGGGGAGTTTTAATGATTAAATTAAGTCCACGACTTAAAAAAATTGCACAGCAGATAGAGGTGGGAGAAACCATGGCGGATATAGGAACCGATCATGGTTTTCTGCCTATTTATCTTTGGGAAAACGAAATCTGTCCCAAGGTCATTCTGACGGACATCAGCGCCGGCTCTCTTTCAAAGGCGCATGAAAATTGTGAAGCCTATTACCCGGGGAAAGCGTTTGATTTGCGACTGGGCTCCGGAATCGAGGTTCTCGAAGCAGGTGAAGTTGACACGGTGGTAATAGCCGGAATGGGCGGAATTTTGATGACGGAAATTCTCGGAAAAGACCTGAAAAAGACCCTTTCTCTGCGAAAACTCATTTTGCAGCCCCGTAAAGACGTGGGAAAACTCAGGTTTTGGCTCTTTGATAACGGGTTTAGCATAACAAACGAGGCGCTTGTGAGAGAAGGAAAGTATATATGCGAAATTATCACGGCGATCCCAAAAGAAATTGCAATCACAAGGCAGATGAACGGCGATGACATCGAATATGAATTTCCCCATTCGCTGATTGACTATGCCGACCCGCTGCTTTCCGAATATCTCAGCGTAAAACGAAAACTCGAAGAGGATATTCTTTCCAATATGCGAAAAGGGAAGTGCACAACGCCCCTTGAAATAAGGCATCAGGCATACCGAGTGGAATATATTGATTATCTTTTGAGGAGGGCACAAAATGAGAATCGATGATTTTATCAGAGAAGTGGAAAATATCGCTCCCCTTAGCCTACAAGAACCCTGGGACAATTCAGGGCTTCAGATAAGGGCGGGAAACAACGAAATTTCAAAGGTTTTGGTGGCTTTGGAAATCAACGAAATGGTGATCGACGAGGCTATCGGCTGCGGTGCGGATATGATTCTTACCCATCACCCGCTGATATTTGGAGGAATCAAAAATATTGACAGTAACGATATTATCGGAAACCATATTGTGAAGCTCATCAGGAGAGGGATCAGCGTCTATTCCTCCCACACACCCTTTGACAAGTGTATCGGCGGGAACAATGATTATCTGGGCATGATTCTCGGAATCGAGGACATAAGCCCCATGCCGGGGGATGAGAGCGCAATTTGCAGGATAGGAACCCTGCCGCAGCCTATGACCTGTCTTGATTTTATTGAACACGCCTCAAACACCCTTAAAATCGAAAAAAACTTTTTCAATTTTGCGGGGATTCCCGATGATGAAATTTTAAAGATAGGTTGGTGTACGGGAGCAGGAGCCGAGTACCTTGATACGGCTGTGACCGCAGGCTGCGACATCTTTGTGACGGGAGATGTAAAATACCACACGGCCCAGCACGCCAGAGATTTGGGAATGAATGTGCTGGACTGCGGGCATTACGGAACCGA
>CAVJCN010000430.1:0-2327 GCA_963647945.1 Absicoccus sp.
GGAGAGTTCTCGACAGGCTGGTAGGATATCAGATAAGTCCTCTTCTGTGGCGCAAAGTGAGCAGAGGCCTCAGCGCAGGCAGGGTTCAGTCCGCCGCTCTCAAAATTATATGCGACAGAGAAAACCTGATCAAAGATTTTGTGCCAAAGGAATATTGGAATATAAACGCAGAATTTAAAAAAGGAAAGACCTTTACGGCAAAGCTTACCGAATATAAGGGAAAGAAGATAGAAATAGGGAGCAAGGAAGAAGCGGATAAGGTGCTTTCGGATTTGGAAGCAGGTAAGTATATTGCCGCGGAAATAATCAAAAAGCAACGGAGCCGCAGACCTTTTGCGCCCTTTACCACCAGCAGTCTGCAGCAGGATGCCGCCAACAAGCTGGGTTTTACAACGAAAAAAACCATGATGGTTTCCCAGCAGCTCTATGAGGGCGTGGAAGTAAAGGGTCAGGGCACGGTGGGTCTTGTGACCTACATCAGAACCGACTCCGTAAGGATTTCCGCAGAAGCCAAGCTGGCGGCGAAACAATATATCGAAGATAACTTCGGAAGCGAATATTCCGCAAACAATGTATATACCAACAAGAAAAAGGACATACAGGACGCCCACGAGGCCATAAGACCGAGTAATGTCACGATGGATCCGGAGAAGATCAAGGACTCCCTTACAAAAGACCAGTACAGCCTCTATAAGCTGATTTGGACAAGGTTCTTGGCCAGCCAGATGGCACCGGCTATCTTTGACGGAATGCAGGTAAACATAAAAAACGGAGATTATCTGCTTAAGGCATCCGGTTCAAAACTCATTTTCGACGGATATCAGAGGATATACTCGCCGAATTTAGAGGAAGATAAGGATAAGCTGCTTCCGGAAATCGAAGAGGGAGAAGAGTTGAAAGCCCAGAAAGCGGAGGGAGAACAGAAATTTACCGAGCCGCCGTCGAGGTTCACAGAAGCCGGTCTTGTCAAGGAACTGGAAGAAAAAAATATCGGAAGGCCCAGTACCTACGCGCCGATTATCGCAACGATTCTGGAACGCAAGTACATCAGCCGCGAAAAAAAGACCCTTGTGCCAACTGACCTGGGATTTGTGGTGACAGAGCTGATGGAAAAGTATTTCAAGGAAATCGTGGACGCAGGATTTACCGCAGATATGGAAGATAAGCTGGACGATGTGGAAGCCAAAGACACGGATTGGAAGAAAATCATAAGAGATTTCTACGGCCCCTTCAAAGAGGAATTGGACATTGCGGACAAGGAAATCGAGAAGGTGGAGATTCCTCCGAGAATCACAGATGAGGTTTGCGAAAAATGCGGCAAACCTATGGCGATAAAAACCGGAAGGTTCGGGGAATTTCTCGCCTGTACAGGCTATCCGGAGTGCAAGAATACCAAGCCTATCGTAAAATCCATCGGCGTAAAATGCCCCGACTGCGGCAGGGATATAATCGCAAGGAGAGGAAAATCCGGAAAGATTTTCTACGGGTGCAGCGGATATCCGGAATGTACCAGAGCCTACTGGTATAAGCCGGTAAACAAAAAATGCCCGGAATGCGGAGAACTTTTACTGGAAAAACACACAAAAACCACGAAATACGCATGTTCAAATGCTAAATGTGGATATAAAGAGTAGTATGGGAGGTAAGCAAATGATAGAATTTCATGCAACCACAATTTGCGCGGTAAGGCGCAGCCCCGATGATATCTGTATCGGCGGCGACGGACAGGTCACTATGGGGGAACACACCATAATGAAAAACGGCGCAAAAAAAGTGAGAAAAATATATAAGAATACGGTGGTAACAGGCTTTGCAGGCTCCGTTGCGGATGCCTTTGCCCTTACGGACAAATTTGAAAAGAAGCTGGACGAACATTCCGGAAATCTGAAGAGGGCGGCGGTGGATCTGGCGCAGATCTGGCGCTCCGACAAGGGAATGAGAAGCCTTGAAGCCCTGATGATAGTGGCAGACAGGGACAATATGCTGGTTATTTCCGGAAACGGAGAGGTAATTGAGCCTGACCAGGATTTCGTGGCAATCGGTTCCGGAGGCAACTTCGCCTATTCCGCGGCAAACGCTTTGTTTAACAACACGGAGATGGATGCGGAATCCATCGTGCGGGAGTCGCTTAAAATAGCAAGCTCCATCTGCGTTTATACAAACAGCAATATCTCGATCGAAAAGTTATAAGGGGGATAAAAAATGGCAAGTAAATTATATAGTATGACTCCCAAGGAAATCGTCAGCGAGCTTGACAAATATATAATCGGCCAGGACGAAGCGAAGAAGTCGGTGGCGATCGCCCTCCGAAACAGATACAGAAGAAG
>CAVJCN010000431.1:0-2325 GCA_963647945.1 Absicoccus sp.
ATGCCTGTGGGAAACGATATAAGACCTACGACAGAAAAGGTAAAAGAAGCACTTTTCAGCATGATTTCGGGTAATCTTTACGATGCGGTTTGCGTTGACCTCTTCAGCGGCACGGGAAACCTCGGCCTTGAAGCCCTTTCAAGGGGAGCGAAAAAGTGCTATTTTGCGGATAACAGCAGAGCAAGCCTGGAACTCACCAAGAGAAATATTGCGATGTGCCGCGCCGGGGAACATTCGGTGGTTATTGCCGGCGATTATGAAAGGGCGCTTGACCAAATTGCGGCAAAGGGCGAAAAAATCGACATTTTTTTCCTTGACCCGCCCTACAAAAAAGGGCTGTACGAAAGATGCTTCGAGCTGATTAAAGAGCTTGAAATACTCGGAGATGAGGGCATTATCATAGCCGAACATAATTCAAAGGACGAATTTCCGGAGGAATTTTACGGATTTACGAAACTCAGGGACAGAACCTACGGACACATCGGAATTACAATTTACGGCTGATTTTGTCTTGCCTACGCATAATGTATATGATAAAATCAAATTTAGATGTTAGGAGAACAAGTCATGGCAACAAAAGCTCTATATGCAGGTTCATTTGACCCCGTAACTCTAGGACATTTGGATCTTATAGAAAGGTCATCGAGGATTTTCGACCAAGTGGTGGTGGGAGTCGTGGTGAATCTGGAAAAACAGGCGTTTTTTACATTTGAAGAAAGAAAAAACATGATGGAAAAGGTTACGGAGCATTTGCCCAATGTTTCGGTGGACATCTGCGATGGCCTTCTTGCGGATTATGTGAACTCAAATGGATTTAATGTTGTGATCCGAGGGCTCAGAGGCACCGGAGATTTCGATTCGGAGCAGTCTATGGCGCAGCTCCACAGGCACCTATATAACGAAAATATTGAAACGGTTTTCCTTATGGCAGACGCAAAATATGCATTTATAAGTTCAACGATGGCAAAACAGGTCATTTCCCTCGGCGGCGAGGGCTCGGATTTGGTGCCGCCCTATGTTCTTGAAGAAATGAAAAGGAGAGTAAAATAATGGAAGATACAATGAAAGTTTTAGAATTACTGGAAGAACTTGAAGATGTAGTTGATGCAGCAACCAAGGTTCCCATGATGAGCAAGGTTATGGTTGAAGCGGACGAGATTTTCAGTATCGTAAGAGAAATCAGACTTGCTCTCCCGGATGATGTGCAGCAGGCAAAATGGATTCGCGATGAAAGGGATCGCATACTTACGGAGGCAAAGACAGAGTACGAAAAGATCATTAAAGAAGCCAAAAAACAGGCGGATTATCTTGTGGAAACCGGCGAAATAACTGCAAGAGCCACTAAACTTGCCCAGGAAATAAGACAGGATGCCGAGGTAAATGCAAAAATTCTTAAGATGAAAACATATGACTATGTTGACAAGATCCTATATGATATGCAGGCAAAGATGGACGAGCTTAACATGCGCTATTTCGGCGAAATGTACTCGAATCTTGAAAAGACCTTCGAGGAGATCAACGGAACTCTCAGCGAAAACAGAGAGGAAATAAAAGAGCTTGCATATAAAACACAAAATGATTTGAGTGAGGGCTAGGAAACATAGATGCAGACAAAATCTTCAAAGGAGGTCAGCCTCAGCTTTTTGAATGTAGCCCTTATGTATGTGGGAACCATGATGGGAGCGGGGTTTGCTTCCGGCAGAGAACTTTGGCAGTTCATGGGGCTCTTTGGGCGCCAGGGAATTATCGGCACGGTATTTGTGGCACTGTGTTTCATCGTTCTGGGATTTATGACATCGTATATTGCCCGGGCAAAAAACACCAACGATTTTGCCATTATTGTAACCCCTGACGGACATCCCGGGCTTAGGAAGGTTATCAGCGTTTTTATGTCCCTCATGCTGTTTTCGGTTCTTATTACCATGTCGGCGGCAGGCGGTGCGCTTCTCCACCAAAATTACGGCATAAGCAGGATTTATGGCGGTATTGTCATTTGCTTTTTTGTAGTGATCACGGTTCTCGGAGATTTTGAGAGAATTTCCCGGGTCTTTCGGTATATAATGCCGGTATTGTTTGTGGTTGCGATCATCACGAGCTTCTTGATCATTTTCAGCGATTTCGGAGATCTGGGATATCATGAGGAAGTAAAACCTGCGACAATGACACCGAACTGGGCGATAGCGTCGCTTCTTTATATTTCATATAATCTGATTGCCATGATACCGATGGTTTCCAGCTCTTCGATCCATGCCAAAAGCGAAAAACACGCCCTGTGGGGCGGGGCTTTGGGCGGATTTATGGTGGGAGCACTGGCCCTTGTGATAA
>CAVJCN010000432.1:0-2320 GCA_963647945.1 Absicoccus sp.
CCCATAGAGGTTGCAGGCAAAACGGGAACCGCCCAGAGAGATGGTTATATCAACCCGAAGGACGAAGTTTCTTATGTAAAAAATCACCTTTCGGCAATCGCGCCGGGAATTTCCTGGTCACAGGTTCAAAAGCAGATGAAAAAGATGATGAAGAGCAATCCGACGAAGTACCCTACCGAAAACGATGCGGTGGATCAGGCGCTGATTACGGTGAGCAACCGAACGGTGACCCAGTCGAGAATAGATCAGTACAAGGATACCTATGAAAACTTTGCATGGACGGTTGCCATGGCACCGGCGGACAATCCGAAGATTGCGGTTGTTGTGCTGCTGGTACAGGGCGGTATATCATATAACGCAGCTCCGGTTGCACGGGATGTGATAGGTGAATACTTGCAGGTTAAGGCGAAAACCACCACACTTGATTTTTCAAATAAAATGAATTAATGATATTTAACAGGAGAAAAGACAATGGGACGGACTATTGCAATTATTTCAGGAAAAGGCGGCACAGGGAAAACAATGTTTGCGGCAAACTTGGGCGCGACCATGGCAAAGATGGGCAAGCGCACGATTTTAGTCGATATGGATACAGGACTTAGAAATCTCGATTTATATCTTGGACTGGAAAACAGAGTTGTATATGATGTAAACGATGTTATGAACGGCCTTTGCAGAATAAGACAGGCTGTGATTAAGGACAAGACATTTCCGGGACTCTTCTTTATGGCAGCCTCCCCAAAACGGGATGAGGATAGCCTTACGCCGCTGCACACAAAAGTGTTATGCCAAAAACTGGCGGAAAAGTATGACTATGTAATTTTAGACGCGGCAGCCGGGGCGGGAGAAGGCCTTGATATGGTGCTGGGAGGAGCAGACGAGGTTATCGTGGTAATGAATCCCGAAATTTCCTCCATGCGGGACAGCGAGCTTATTACAGGCGTTCTGAAATCCAAGGGTGTCCAAAATGTTTACTATGTAATCAACAAAATAAATATCAAATTGATAAACGCAGGCTTTGCTCCCGGCATGGAAGATGTGACCAAGGGAATAAGAAACCGCGTCATAGGGCTGATAAGAGAGGATGAAAACATCCATATTTCAACAAATCTCGGCTTGCCGGTTGTATTTAAAGACAACACATACATAGCCGAGAATTTTCGCAAAATCGCCGAGCGGATCGAGGCAATGACAAATTAGAAATTTATAGCCTTACTGTTTACACCGACATTTATAATGATGCCAACGGCAATCATACTGGCGATTACCGAAGTTCCGCCTCCGGAAAGAAACGGAAGGGTAATGCCGGTAACGGGCATAAGCCCCATGGTCATGGCAATGTTTTCAAAGACCTGAAACAGGAACATTCCGGTGAAACCTATTACGATAAGAGCGCCGTATAAATCTACGGAATCTCTGATTATCTTTGTAAATCTTATGAACAGAAAGGCGTACAGTAAGATTACTACGGCGCCTCCCAGGAATCCAAGTTCCTCTGCAATAACGGAAAAGATGAAGTCTGACTGCTGGACCGGTATAAAGTCCAGCCCTTTTTGTGTGCCATGAAAAAGTCCCTTGCCGGTAAGCCCTCCGGAGCCGATAGCAACCTTTGACTGCCAAACCTGGTAGTTGCCGGAAAGGCTCAGGTTTTCCGGATGAAGGAATGCCTCAATTCGCTCCTTTTGATAGTCGTCCAGAAAATTGTAGATTACCGGAATCGCAGCAAGGCAAAGCAGTACCGATTTCAGGAAGATTTTATAGTCGATCCCCGCAAAAAACACCATGAAAATCCACATTACCATATATACGAGGGCACTTCCCAGGTCCTCTTTCAGCACGATGAGGATGATTGGGGCGGCGTAAAGCACCGCCTTGATTACTCCGACGAAAGAGCGCAGCTCTTCCCGATGCTCCGAAAGGTAGCCTGCCATAAGCAGCACAAAGAGGATTTTCACAAATTCAGAGGGCTGAAGCGTTGTAACCCCTAGGTTTATCCAGGCTCGAGAGCCGAATTGCGTGATTCCCAGACCGGGGATATAAACCATCATCAAGATTAGAATCGAGGCGATATATAGATATTTTTCCAGACCGCTGAAAAATCTGTAGTCGAACTGTTGTATAAACAGTAGGATCAAAAAACCCAAAACATATGCCACCGCTTGAACCCACACAGGCCTTCCCGCCTTGCTGAAAATGACAAGCCCGCCGTCATAGACGGTGCTTTCCAGCATCACCAGGCTCAAAATTCCCAGCAGTGTCACCACCAGCAGTATAAATTTGTCTGAGTTTTTTAGAGGATTAAAAATTTTGTTCATTTCTT
>CAVJCN010000433.1:0-601 GCA_963647945.1 Absicoccus sp.
AGCCTACGCCATCTTGGAAGCACAGAAGGCAACATTCCGAGATGCAAATCAGCTTGCATCCTTTATCAACAAAACCAAGCGAAACCTTTTGAAGAAGGCACAAACCGCTGAAACAAAAGGCGCGAAGGCGGGTTGGTATGCTGGTACGGCCATCGCAGAAGGCATTATGCCGTTCACAAAGACCCCTATTGACATTCTCGCGAGGGGTGTTGAGTACAGCCCCATTGGCCTTATCAAGGGCATAAAGGAAGCAGCCTACGATGTCAAGAAGGGCAACAAGACTGCAGCGGAGGCTATAGACACCCTTTCTGCCGGTCTTACCGGAACAGGCATATTCGCGCTTGGCTATTTCCTGCAATCGCTTGGGCTTCTTGCTGGAGGCCTTGACGATGACAAGGAAGCCAAGTACCGGAAAGACAGAGGAGCGCAGGGCTTTGCCCTTCACATCGGCAACAAGTATTATACGATTGATTGGTTGGCCCCCTTTTCCTTGCCTCTCTTTACTGGTGCCGCAGTTGCCGAAACAGTGGAAAACGGCGATGAAGTCTCCTTCGCAACTTTGGCAGATGTGTTTTCCACAATATCGGAACCCATGCTGGAG
>CAVJCN010000433.1:691-2305 GCA_963647945.1 Absicoccus sp.
GGTCAGTACAGTTCCGATTCGAAGATCGTATCGTTCATGACGAACCAAATTACTGGTTATTTGTCGCAGGCAAACCCGACGATCCTTGGACAGATTGCTCGTGCGGTAGACGATACCAGCCGGAATGCATATTACTATGACCCCAATTACAAGGGCTTTGTGCAGACCGGAAAGGTGTTTGGCGACAAGCAACTTGCCAAGGTTCCCTTTGCCTCCAAGGCCCTTACTTCTCGCATCGATTTGTGGGGCAACAAACAGGAGAACACCGGCGGAAGCTTCTTTGGCCGGTTGGCGTACAATATGCTCTCTCCCGGTTACTACTCCGAGGAAAGCAGCGATTCTGTTGATGTAGCACTGACCAAGTTGTACGAGGAAACAGAGGATACGGCTGTTCTCCCCTCCAAGCCCAGCAAGACCGTCACGAACAATAAGACAGATTACAAGATGAACGCAAAACAGTATGAAGAATATTGCATCGTGAAGGGGCAGACAGCGCACAAGGAGATTCAGACTTTCATAAACAGCGCGGAGTATAAGAAGATGTCGAATGAGGACAGGGTAGATGTCCTTGAACATCTGTATAAGTACTCTACATACAAAGCGCAGAAGGACCTCCTTGGAGATAAGTATGTTGCATCCAGCACATATAGCCGCTGTGTGAAAGCAGAGGCATATGCCAAGGGTGGCAATCCGGTGTATAAATACTTCATCAAGGGCTAAATGCAGCAATACCCCCTCCACCTCGGAGGGGGTATTTTCCTATATTTTCCTGTGTATTTTCTGTGTATTTTAATCGCAAAAAAGCGCAAAAAAGGAGCAATAAGCGCAAAGTACAAAAAGCCTGAAAACCCGCATAAACAAAGGAAAAACCCGCATTTCTGCGGGCTTTTCTTTGGCGGAGATGGAGGGATTTGAACCGTATAAAAATGGCTTGAACATGCGGAATAATTGTGTCACTGTGTATTTTCTGCGTCATTAAGCTTTTCCCTTGCACTGTTCAGCATTGATTCTCTAATATGCGTATACCCATCCGTGACAATATAAGAAGAATGCCCCATCATCTCTTGGACGACTTTTGGGTCTACTCCCTTTTCTTTGCAGGTCGTTGCGAAACTGTGTCGAAGCTGATGGAAAGTTGTGGAGCATTTAACATATCCATGCCTAACCCTTGGCTCGGCCATACCATGCCTGACACAAAACGCCTGCCATCCCTTTTCTACTTCGTGTTTTCGCAATAGCGTCTTGCCATCGAACGAAAACACATAATCATCTCCAGGGCCATTAAAACGGCCCACAAGCTCGTTTACCATTACAACCATACGATTCCCGGCTTTTGTCTTAGGGCCTTTTGTGTGGGGAGAATTGCCCTCGTAGTAAACGCTTCTTGAAACGGTTATGATTTCACGATCATTGTCTATATCCTTATATTGCAGACCGAGCGCTTCTCCCATGCGAAGCCCGGTACATTTTATGAGAAAGCCGAGTTTGGAATATAAATCTTCATCCCAATATTCCGTGATGATTTGCATATCTTTTTGAGATGCTTCCGGCCGTTCCTCGGATGCCTTTCCGGCTGTTTTATATTTTGCTTCTGCCGGATTGAATGTAATATCC
>CAVJCN010000434.1:0-2298 GCA_963647945.1 Absicoccus sp.
CAAGAAAGACGGTAACAAGAACAGACTCCGTGAGCAGGATATTGAGAAAATCGTACAGACCTTTATCAGCGGAAAAACCGTCAAGGGTTATGCCCGCTTTGTTAAGTACACAGATATCCTGGAACAGAACGCGGGCAATCTGAACGTGCCTCGTTACATACAGAAAATTGACGATACTCTGCCGCAGAATATCGCGGCTCATTTGAAGGGCGGCATTCCGGGAACGGACATCGAGTCGCTGAAGAGACTGTGGGATATCTCCCCGGCTTTGAAGCAGGAAATCTTCACCTGCGTGGATGAGGCGCACGATGTATATAACCTCGCTCTCCCGTCCGGCGAGATCGAGGGCGTGATCGGACAGGACGCCAGCATCCTTGCCGAAAAGCAGAAAGAGACTGATGCGATATTCACGCGATGGCGTGATTCGGTAAAAGACATCCTGCTCGGTATCGAGTCCGAGACCAATCCGAAGGAACTGATCCGCACGATTGCGGTCATGCTCCTCAATGCTTATGAATCCGCACGGCTTCTTGACAACTATGATGTCTACGACTGCCTGTTGAATTACTGGAACGCAAAATTGCAGGATGATGTTTACGCTATCAAAGCCAGCGGTTATGAGGTCGGTCGGGAAATCGAATACGAGTATGCGCAGAAAAAAGCGAAGGATGAAAACGGTGAGACAATCTCCGTGGACGATACATCCAAGGTGAAGTCCTTCGAGGGTGCGCTCATTCCGAGAGAGATTATCGAAGCAGTTTATTTCGCGGACGAACTTGCCGCAATCAATGAACTGATGGAACAGTCCGCGGCTCTTGAGGCAGAACTTGACGAGATGCGCGAAGAAGAATCCGGCGATGAGGGCTTACTGAAGGATGTGCTGAACGATAAGGGTGACAGTATTCCGAAGGCAAATCTCAATAAGCGGCTTAAAGAACTGGACGCAAAAAAGACGTCCCCTGTCATGGACGCCATGACGCGCCTTGTCGCACTCTTTGACGAGGGCAAGACCGATGAGATGGAGACGCTCATCCGCGAGATGTTGGAACTGGCCGAGTTCGATATCCGCAACAAGAACGGTACATTCGGAAAAGCAAAGCTGAAGGCGGCGCTGAAGGCGGCTGCCGATTCCGCAGTTGTACCGGAGATTTACAAGGACGAGTATGATGCGCTGACAGCATACGCGGCAAAGTCCGCCGAAAAGGACGAGGCTGACAAGGCTTGGAAGGAAGCCCGCAAAGCCCTGGATGATGAGGTCGAGGCAAAGTATGGCAAACTGACCGTGGATGAGATTAAGCATCTCCTCTTTGACATGAAGTGGATGGCAAAGCTGGAAGCGGATGTTCATGGCGAATTTGAGCAGGTGCTGAACAGTCTGTGCGCCAAGGTTCTTCTAATTGCCAAGCGGTACGAGCATACGCTTGGAGAGATTGAGGAACGAACAGCAAAATCAAGAGCGGCGGTAATGGCAGCATTGGAAAGGATGGGATATTGATGGAAGCAATCTCTAAGATAACTGATATCGGTCAAATTCCATCTGATTGGAATATAAAAACAATAGAACAACTTTTTGAGAATGGCTTTCAAAATGGTGTATTTTTTGAAGTTGATCGGAAGGGAAAAGGTATTCCAATTGTAAATGTTTCAGACTTATATGGTAGCGTGCCAATAGACGGCAAAAAGCTGGAAAAATTTAATGCAACTGAAAAAGAAATAGAGAGATTCATAGTACATAAGGGAGACTTGTTTTTTACCCGTTCTTCGGTTGTCCCTGCTGGAATTGCGATGTGCAATGTGTACGATGATAAAGATGAACATGGTGCGGTATTTGATAGTCATGTAATAAAGCTGTCCGTCAACCAGCAAGAGGTTAATTCCCTGTTTTTATGCTTGCAGTGTAGGATGCCTTATTGCAGAAGTTTTTTTATAGCAAATTCCAAAACAGCTATTATGACAACGATTGATCAGAAATCTTTGGCAAAGTGCCCGATACCCATGCCGCAGCTTTCAGAGCAGGATGACATTGTAGGTACAATTCGTCGGTTCGATACCTACATCGATGACCTTGCCGAGTTGATTGAGAAGAAGCAAGGTATTCGTGATGGTGCTTTGGAAGACTTGATTCGTCATCGGACACGGATTGATGGCTTTAATGACGAGTGGACAATGGTATCGTTTAATCAGGTTATCACTCCGAAGGCTCGAATTGGCTGGCAGGGATTAAAAAAGCACGAATATTTGAGGTCGGGATACAGTTATCTGATTGGTGGCACGGATTTCTCTCATGGAACTGTCAGC
>CAVJCN010000435.1:0-1354 GCA_963647945.1 Absicoccus sp.
GCTTCGTGCGGTTCAGGCGGATGCGCTGGGCAACCTTGTCAATGGTCTTGCTGCGGTTTTCCCGCCTTAAAAACACATCGACATCAATGCCTTCGCCGGCGTTGATGAGGGAGGACATCCATCCGGCGCGGACCTTATTTGGGTATCCGTTTCCTTTGATATACAGGAAGGAGTAGTAGAGGCCGTCCATAATGATGTAATTGCGGTGCATTAGGTCAATCCCGCGCGGCGCGATAAAATGCGCCATACGGATATGTGGGATCGGATCAATGCCGATGACTTTGTTTTTTGCCGCCATCGTGTCTAAGACGATGCGGTCGACACGGGAATGAAACGGTTCCTCTACACAGGAACGGCGATTGAAAAACATATATAAAATCTCCGCCGTTGCTTCGTCGGGATCCTTCGGCTGAAGGATATTGTTGCCGCACTGCATGAAGTAGGCTCGGGCGTTCTGCTCGGCGGTCAGCAGTGTGCTGCAGATCTGCCCATAGTCGCTGTTTTCATTACGCCGCAGTTCCTCGTATCGAAAAATCAAAAAGAAGCGCCTCGTCAGCGCTTCACGGCTTCCCACATCCTTAATGAGGCGGATATATCCCTCGCTGAGCTTCTTACACTGCTCGCTTTCCTCGGTTTCCATTTCCTTTCGGAGCATGGCAATGTGCTTATCGGAATCGGCTTTGCGGGTAATGCTCTTAAACTGCAGATGCACCGGCGAAATTTTCAGCCAGCTTGCAAAGGAGCAGATGATCTCATACTGTTCTTCCTCCGAGCGCAGCATAAAGTTGATAGGCTCAATTTCAAGGATTTTGATATACCGCCCGTCGGTCGTCTCAATAATGCCGTGCTCCAGATTTTTGATCGGAATGAAATCTTGGGTAAAGCTCAGCTTTTCAGGCTTTCTTTTTCCTGCTTTTCTTTTTGCGGAGCTGTCTTTGGTCATATTTGTATCCCACCCTTCTCAAATGCAGTTTTCTTCTGTGCGCCAGATAGCAGATAATGTGACCTGCATACTGGAACAGCGAATCGCCGTCAATGCCCATAGCCGCGAGAATCCCGATTGGAATCAGCGTGACGGTCATCACAACGATGCGTATTGTGGTTGCCATCGGGATCAGCATCAACTCCGGATATCCGACAGCCAATATCAGAATCAGTGCCTCGACCGCATTCCGCGGTTCCAGCATTCCGCCGAATATCTTTCCGGAGTCGGTATAGTTTGCAGGAATGGCAAATGTCGTATTGAATTCTTTTTCTTCCATGATTCCTCCGTTCTTTTTATCCCGGTGTATCACCGAAATCTACATTCTTCGGTCGGCGCAGTGCCAGCCCGGCCTCATAGCTCGGCATGTTG
>CAVJCN010000435.1:1364-2293 GCA_963647945.1 Absicoccus sp.
CGGCAATGGCATAGGATTCGTCCCACTGGCTCCAGGAGGCGCCGTTCAAGCTGACGCCGACAGCCGTTTTATAGGTCCAGTCTGAAAAGCCGGAGCAATCCAGACCGAACGGGCGGATCGTGCCGGTCGTCGTGGAACCGGCGGCTGTAACGAGCTTCGGTGTGTTCCATTCATCATTCCATCCGGCTGCCGATTTGCCGCCCCAGAAGTACGGCACCTTTCCAACGAGGGACAGTCCCGTTTTGACGATGTGCTTTCGTGTTTCACTGCAATTCTGACGGGCGAGGAAGGCAATCAGTTCTACATCGGTAAGCGGAACGGTGCTGCCGTTTCCCGCTGTTCCGTAGAGCGTTTTCTTCAGGGCCAAAGCCCGGGAGTGGATCACATCGCCGTATGTGGTTTCCAGACCGTTATAGGAGGCGTTGAGGTCCAATCCAAAGGCTGTGGAAATCACCGTATTGTCAAAGGGATGAATGGTGCATTCCAGATATTTCACGGTTTTCTTTTCCGGCGTAAGAGTTTCCTTGCCCGTGTACTGATAATAGGTTGCCTTGCGTGTGCCTGTGATATTGCTGCCGCTGTATACGGGGAGCGTCAGGGTGACGGCTGAATATGCATCTACCTCGATTTGTGTATCTGATGACAACTGCTGATCCTGCAAATAGTAGGTCGCTTCCGCCGTCTCATAGCGGTATTGCGGAACGCCGTTGATCACTCCGGTCTTAACCGTTTTCGTTACCACGGTTATCGTGACTGGCTTATATGTATAGTAAGTGACCGGCGTGATTACTTCGTTTTCTCGCTCAACCGAGGTTACAGGAAACATTTTGGCTGCCACACCGTCAAGCTTCTTTTTCATATCCTCCGGGTCGTTGCTGAGCTGTTCCACCGAAGTGGAATATGCCGACAAAATATAGGCGGTGTCATAC
>CAVJCN010000436.1:0-2288 GCA_963647945.1 Absicoccus sp.
CTAAAAAAGCCAAAAAAATGTACCAAAAACAACGAAAAAATTGGCTATTTCCCGCAGAAAAGCGGCAAAAAGCCAATTC
The DNA here is from genome assembly GCA_963647945.1 of Absicoccus sp. Classification (GTDB taxonomy): domain Bacteria; phylum Bacillota; class Clostridia; order Peptostreptococcales; family Anaerovoracaceae; genus CAG-238. The sequence continues at coordinate 80 of CAVJCN010000436.1, forward strand.
GCAAAAAAACGGTCGGACTATACTGTACCCCGGAGCAAGGAAAATGGCATAGCATTCACAAAATAGAAAAAATGCTTGCATTTTACAGCAGATGCCGCAGAATTAGCTTGCAATTATTTCCATTTAACCGATAAGGGCGGTAACGGGGCTTGCTGCTGAATAAAGGGCGCTTCCTGTTGGATGAAGGGGGCTTCCTGCCGAATAATAGGGGGCTTCCCGCTAAATAAAAGGTGCTGGCATACATCTTTGGCATGTATCTTTATGAAGAAAGGCGGCCTTGGAGGTTGTATTTGACGGAAAATTATGATACGCTATATGGGTGAAACGGGAGGACAATATGACGGAATTACTGGCACCTGCAGGAAATATGGAAGCGCTTAAAGCCGCAGTAGCAAAGGGATGTGACGCGGTTTATCTCGGTATGCAAAAATTCGGAGCACGGGCATATTCCTGCAATTTCGATGAAGTGACGCTGCCGGAGGCAGTTGCCTACGCCCACCTCAGGGGCGTAAAGGTGTATGTTACAATGAATACCATCGTGTTTGAGGAAGAACTTTGCGATATGAGAAAACAACTTGCCTTCCTCAACGAAATCGGGACAGACGGCGTGATCGTTCAGGACATGGCGGTATTTGACTATATAGTTAAGCATTTTCCGGATATGGAGGCCCACTGCTCCACCCAGATGGGAATTGACGATTTGGAGGGGACGCTCTTTTGGAAAGAAATGGGTGCAAAACGGGTGGTGCTCGCTCGGGAAGTTGATATAGAAAAGGCGAAAAAAATCAGGCAGGAGGCAAAAATCCCCATTGAGATATTTGTGCATGGGGCGCTTTGCGTGTCCTACTCAGGAAACTGTTTGATGTCGGGGCTTATAGGCTACCGCAGCGGAAATCGCGGGCGGTGCGTGGGCTCCTGCCGCAAACCCTATGAGCTGATTGACAAAACAAATGGAAAATCTCTGGGAACAAGCTATATTTTGTCCACCAAAGACCTCAATACTATTGACCGCATTGACCGGCTTAAATCACTGGACTCGCTGAAAATCGAAGGGAGAATGAAAGAGCCGGCGTATGTGGCGAATGTAGTTTGCCAATACCGCAGGGCGCTGGACGGCGTAGCCACTTCGGAGGACAAGGATCAGCTTAAAAAAACCTTCAATCGTACATTTACGAAAGGCTATCTTTTCGGCGAAGACCCGAAGAATTTAACGAACATACAAAAACCAAACAATTTCGGCTATGAAATCGGCGTAATAAGCGGGAGCCACAGAGGGATGTACGAAATCCGCCTCCGGGATACGCTGCGCCAGAATGATATTATACGGATTGACCATAATAATGAGGATGTAAACCTTTCGGTGGTGAAGCTTTACGACAGGGACGGAAACCTGATCAGTGGGGCGGATCGGCTGTGCTACATCCGCATTAAAGAAAAACTCTCAAAGGGCGACATCGTTTACAAGACAAAGGATTATAGCTTTTATAAAGATTTAGAAAGGAATATGACCGGAGAATTTCGCCGATTCCCGCTGAATTTAAAGGTATATGCCTGTCCGGGCACAAATTTTACGATTGAGGCGGAGGGTCTTGGGGTAAAATGTTTTTATAAAAGTGAGGAAATTCTCGAAGGGGCGCAAAACCTGCCTACAGGCTTTGAATCGGTAAAGAAACAGCTTGCGAAACTCAGCGACACTGTGTTCTCCCTTGGGACTCTGGAATATGAGGAGCAGGGCGCGTTTATTCCGGTGAAAATGCTTAACGAAGCAAGACGCTCCATCGTAAATAAGCTATATGAGAAAAAACTTGCGGCAAAACCCCGCCGTGTCATTGATTCGATTGAATCATGGGAAGATATTGTGCCTTGCGGAGCCGTTGAACCCTTGGAAAATTCGCCGTATTTGACCGCCTCCGTTATTACCGGGGAGCAATACGAGGCATGTAAGCGGGCGGGAATTTCGGAAATATATTTTGAAAATATAGTCAGAAGAAATCAAATTGAATATAAGAAAAGAAGCGGAAAACTTTTGATAGGCGGCTACGGTGGCTTGTACTTTTACAGGAACAGCAATCCATTTGTTACAGATTATTCCTTTAATGCGGTAAATTCCGTGACCTGCCGCCGCCTGAGGGAGTTGGGCGCGGAAAGAGTAACCCTGTCATATGAGCTGAACCGCAGGCAGATCGGGGATTTGATTTCGGAATATGAG
>CAVJCN010000437.1:0-2287 GCA_963647945.1 Absicoccus sp.
GTAATTTCTCCGTCTGCTTTTAATACACCGCAGCGGGCGGAAATGTCCCGCGGGTTTGCCTTTTTTGAAAAAGAAGAATCGCTTGTCAAAATAACCGGCTGCCGGCCTCGGCGCGGCAGCGCACGCCGCAGTCATTATGGGGGAATTTTACTCCGTTTTGCCGCAGAAAGCAACCTCCGATGCAGGAAGCTGCGTTGAAAGGACTGCTTGCCGGGGGCGGACTGCCGCAGCGATGCCGGGGCGTAAAGGAACAGGGAAACTCGATGCGCGGAACCATGTCTCTAAGCCGGGTGGAATTAAGAATATCTGATTGACAAACGGGGCACGCGGTAGTATAATCCCGCTCTGGCAGGTTGTGATGAGCGAAAGTACACAGGCAGACAGCCGATCAGCCAAATTCCAATTACGAGGAGTGAAGACGATGAAGAAGAAAACTGTTTTAGCCTTGATCCTGGCAGCGATCAGTATGGTGGTAATGACAGGATGCAGTTCCGCAGATTCAAGCGGCAACCAGAAAGAGGAAAGCGCAGGCAGCGAAGAGATTGCGAATCCGTGGACCGAGTCGGATCAGCAGGGCGTTGCGGAGGCAACGGGCTTTGACATGACGGCGCCGGATGGAGCAACCGACGTTGTCTACAGCTATATGGCTGAGGGGTCATTGGCACAGATGTCCTATGAGCTGGACGGCGCAAGCTGGATATACAGAGCGCAGGCCACGGATGCGCTGACGAATATTTCCGGAATGGAAGAAGGGTGGACGAGCGAAGAGGAGGGAAACGTCTCCTGGATGGCCGCAAATTATTATGCCTATACCGTCGATGATGAGAATGTGAATGATGTGCAGCTCGTGAACTGGTACGATGCATTGCTCGGTGCGAGCTATTCCCTTTGCGCCGCCGGTACAGATCTGAACGGCATGGACATTCAGGCGTATGCGGAAAATCTTTATGCCATCAATGATCCAGATCAGGGAGATGTCACGGACGATCCCGAGGGAGACCGCGAGAACGAACTGAACGAGTATTTTCTGGGGGAACATACAAGAAGCTCGGATGAGAGTGTCCTGGCGATCTCGGACAATGGAGATGGGACCTTTGGCATTAACCTGAGCATCACCCGGCTGTGCAGCCTTGAAAACGGCGTCGGAACCTTTGAGAATCATAAGATGACCTTTACAGTACAGGATCCGAGCGAAAACGAAATGTCCGGTGAGATTTACAGAGACGGCGACAACAGCCTGACCGTGAAGATCACAAACAGTACGTGGGAATATCTGCCAAACGACGAGGTCATCGACGGCTTTGGAAAATGACGAAGAAGTTCCTTTGCACACAAAACGGAGCTGCCCGGATTTTGGGCGCGTAAACGTGAATTTGCGCCAGACTCACACCGAAATTCAAGCGCATGAGCGCATGATAGGATGACAGAAATCGGCACCTGCCAAAAAGCGGGTGCCGATTTTTATTATTTGTCCAATGCGGCGCAGTCCTCTGAAGCGTGGGGGGTATGCCCTGTTTGATCCTTTTCGCATTTTTTCGCCCGAATATGGGACATTTGGAGGGAGCATAGTGTATAGTATATGAAAGAACAAAAGAGAACCTCTCTATGGAGCCGGTTCGTTCTGCGCACCTGCTGACGTGCGGGGCGCGGAAGCCAATTCCAATTACAGCAGAAAGAAGGTCGTTATTATGGGTGCATTACGAAACTATGCCGCTATTGCCACAAAAATAAGCAGCCTGCCCAACTTAACCGAGGAGCAGGTCAGAGAACGGCTGTACCAATACATCACCGAAATGCTTTCACCGCCCATCAACGAGGAAGAACTCCTCACGATGATCGAGCGGAATCCTGCCGTTCGCGGACAGGAGCGCCATTTGCCGCGCTACACCGGCGAGGAGCGCGCCAAGCGGCACACACTGTCCGAGACCGTCCGGCAAGGGTTGATCGAGTCCCTGTGCTGGCCCTTACGGCGCTCTGAAAAATACATGAGAAACGGGGAAACAGTTTCGCGTGAAGACTATGCGCTGTTCTATTATGAAGCACCCGGCCAGACCGATCCCCGCAACCGCGAGATCCTGTGGCTGGTGGACAAAAATCCGGCGAATCGCCCCGCCTATATCGAGGAAAAGAAGCGGCAGCTGATCACAGACGGAAAGACGGAGCAGCAGGCGCAGGAGGAGGCGGATGCCTACTTTACCGACGACGCGCTGCGAGTCCGCCGCAGCAAGCTGGTGATGGACCGTGTCAGAGAGTGCACCGAAATGATCCCGAGGCTCGGAGAGATGAC
>CAVJCN010000438.1:0-2286 GCA_963647945.1 Absicoccus sp.
ACCCTATTCTGCCACAAGATAAACAAAAAATTTAGCACTCTTTTGCTTAGAGTGCTAATATTCCGTTTGTTTTTCATTTTTTTCGCGTTTTTCTATGTAAATTTCAACTGATTTCAACGCTCTGCGTTCTCGCCTTTACAACAAAATCTTTGCGAAGAAGCTGACTCCCGGGGTGATGAACAGCGCCGGAACATTGAAAACGATTGCAATCAGCAGGATGTAATATCCGTAATGATATACGGTGTACCACCAGTCGTAGCGGTCGAGCCTGAAAAGCTGCGTGAGCACCCCGAAGCCGTCCAGAGGCGGTATCGGAATCAGGTTGAATATCATCAGCACCAGATTGATGTATACCACATAAACCAGCATTTCGCAAATAATTGCGCCCACTCCGCTATACCCAAAGGAAGTCGCCGCAAGCCCTTTGAGGACAAAGGAAAACACAACCGCAATCACAAGGTTTGCCGCAACTCCCGCAAGCCCCACAATAAGCTCTCCCGACCTGCGGTTCTTGTAATAGTCCGGATTTATCTGCACGGGAACGCCCCAGCCGAAGCCTATAAAAAGCAGGGCGATAAAGCCAATGGGGTCGATGTGGTGCATGGGATTTAGGCTAAGTCTTCCCTGATATTTCGGGGTCGGATCACCCAGTTTATACGATGCAAAGGCATGAGCCGCCTCGTGAAAGGACAGTCCTATGATTATTCCCGGAAGCAGCATGAGCTTCATATATACCCATTCCCAGACAGACACGCTGCTTCTCGTAACAGACTCCACAAGCATTATGATAAGTAAAATCCATATAATAGGATTCATATTTCTTAATTTTTCTCTCATTATAGATTCCTTCTTAGATTCCTTTCGCAGTTATGAAAATATTTTATCACATTTTTGCCGCTTTTCAAATATATATATTATAAATATTATGTCCTTTGAACTTCACAAAAGCTTCATCGGATTTTCAGAAAGGTGGCTAAAAATGAATAATTGCCTGTTTTGTATCGATGTCTACACAGTCAGCGAGGGCGACACCCTCTATTCCATTGCCGAAAAATATGACCTTCCCGTTACGCTTCTCATGAAAGTAAACGACATCGACAACCCTTATAATCTCAGGATCGGCACGAGGCTCTGCATACCCGGCACGGAAGATCAGCTGCCCCGGGTTCCGGAAAAATGCCAAAAGACCCACACGGTAAAGGCGGGAGATACTCTCTACTTAATTGCAAAAATGCACAACATTAAACTTGATGCCCTGATGCGGGCAAATCCAAGCATCGACCCTTACAACCTCATCATCGGCACGGAGCTTTGTATTCCGCAGTAGCGTTGGGGCTTTTGGGGCTTGCGAGTAGCTCTGAGGCTCGCAAATAGCTTTGGGCTTGCAAATCTCTGGGGCAAAAGGAAGCAGGCAGCCTTTTACCGGACTGCCTGCTTCCTTTTATCGTTCCATTTTTTACGGTTCTTGTATCATCTATCTTTCCACTCGCCTCTGCCATGTCTTGACCGCCTGCCCCCTGAGAAATTCAACCATTACTTTTAAATCCTGTCTGTCGTCCCAAGTTTCCAGCGCCGTGTAATATTCCTTACGATCCTCTTCATGGACAATAATCGGCGGGTGGTTAAGCATTACCAAAATGTAGTTCATCGCGAGTCTGCCTGTCCTGCCGTTCCCATCTGCAAAGGGGTGTATGTTCTCAAATTTTACATGGAAATAAGCCGCCGCAGTCAAGGCATCCTCCTGTCGCAAATCCTGTAGTTCCTCCAACAGTTCTGCCATTTCTTCCTGCACATCTTCGGGAGATGCGCCGATTTCCGCCCTGCCGGTCACATAATCATGCTTCTTGTACTCCCCCGGACGCTCGCCAAGCTGCCATCTGCGCACATCGTAAGTGTTCACCGTCAGCAGCTTTTGAAATTCCTTGATAAGCGCTTCGTCAAACTTGCTTTTTTGTCCGAAGGCATTCAAAAATAACTCGTTTGCGAGCTTCGCATTTCGTATTTCAAACAAAGTCCGTAAATCCCCCGTATAGGATGTTACTCCGTCATGCTCAAAGATTTCCCGCGTGTCGTTATAGGTTATATTCGCATTCTCGATTTTCCCCGAATGATAGGCAAAAGCGATGCTGTGTCCGTTAAGCACTTCCGCCAGCTGCGCCTCCGTCTTAATATTCTTTTTTTTCCACCAATCAAGGATTTTTTCGTATAAGTCCATGCCACCTACCTTTCTGCGCTGCTATTTTCTCCGCGTTTTGGAGCTTAAAAAATATCATATAATATATGCAG
>CAVJCN010000439.1:0-2283 GCA_963647945.1 Absicoccus sp.
GGGGAATCCCCCGGAGCCCGAAAGTTTCAAGAATCGCAGCGGCAGAAAAGCCAACGGACACTCCGCGAGTGAATATGTATAAAGGAATGAGAGGAAGCAGGAAAGGCAAAAAAGCCGAAATATATCCGAGTCCAAGCACGGGAAGGAAGGAACACAGCGAAGAAAAAAGATTTTCGGAAAAAAGGTTTGAATTTTCGGCATCGTTTTTTGCAGGGTAACCGAAAAACGAAGACAGCGTATCAAAAAAACCGGACTTTTCACTGCTTGCCATGCTTGTTTCAAAAAACGAGCCGGCGCAAATTCCAACCGCAATTATAAAAAGAAACGCTCCAAAAATTTTGTAATTTATTCTCATAATCAATGACCTCACAAACAATATATGGCAGGGAAGTGTTTTGATACGCAAAAAGGTTGACATAATTCGACAAAACCCGCATTTTTTCGTTGAAATTTGGTTGAATAAGTATTATACTTTATGTGACTTACTTACGCGGCAAGGAGATATACAGAGATGGACTATCAGGGTTATGCGGAATATCTTTCGGAAGAGAAGAATATGTCCGAAAACACAAAAAAAGCATATATCAGAGATATTCGCAGCTTCGAGATTTTTGTAAAGAGCAGAGGCACGGAAAATCTTTCGGAAGAGAAGAATATGTCCGAAAACACGAAAAAAGCATATATCAGAGATATTCGCAGTTTCGAGCTCTTCATAAAGGGCAGAGGCACGGAAAATCTTGAAGAAGCGGCTAACACCCAGCTTTTGGCGTACCTGATGGAACTGAGAAACCGGAATATGTCGAAGGCGACTTTGAACAGGAAACTGGCATCTCTACGGGCTTTTTACCACTATCTTCAAAAAATCGGCAGAATCTCGGAAAATCCTGCTGAGGGAATTAAATCTCCGAGGGTCGATAAGAAAGCGATTGAATATATAAGCATTGAGGATGTGGAAAGACTCATGAAACTGCCCGACAATACCATGAAAGGTATTCGGGACAGAGCGATTTTGGAACTGCTTTATGCCACCGGGATCCGTGCAAGCGAGCTGATTGAGATGAAAGAAGGAGATATTAACCTCCGTATGGGCTTTGTCAAATGCGCGCCGCAGAACGGCAAGGCGAGGATAATACCCATGGGTAAAATTTGCCGAAGTGCACTGGAGGACTATTTCCTCACCGCAAGGCCGGCACTGCTTAAAGACAATCAAACAGACATACTCTTTGTAAACTATGCCGGAAAACCCATAACAAGGCAAGGCCTTTGGAAGGTGCTCAAAGAGTACGGCGAAGCGGCGGAACTTCCCATAAGCCTGACTCCTCAGGTCATCCGAAATTCCTTTGCGGTACATATGCTCCAAAACGGTGCGGACATCAAATCACTGCAGGAATTGATGGGGCATGAGGATATTTCAGCCACCCAGGCATATTTGTCGGTGGTGAAAAACAGAATCAAGGATGTGTACGACAGAACCCATCCGAGAGCTTAGGATAAAAGTACAATAGACAGATAAAATGAAAATAATTGCACGGGAGGGGAAAAAGTATGCTGCTAACGGTTGATATCGGCAATTCAAGCATAGATATCGGAGTTTTTGCGGAGAACGGAAGACTCGAAATGAAAAGCAAAATTTCAGCGGACAGAGCCAAGAGTGCAGACGAATACGCGGTGCTGCTAAAGGGAATCTTTGAGCTTAACTCCATTGCCCTCGGAAGCATAAGCGGAAGCATTTTGGCTTCGGTTGTGCCGCCACTTACCCTTGCGGTTACCTCCGCCATAAACTGCCTGTTCGGGATACGCTCCATAGAAGTGGGCCCCGGTGTCAAAACAGGGCTTAATATAAAGATCGACAGCCAGACCGAACTTGGTGCGGACATCGTAGCAAACGCGGTTTCGGCCCTCTCAAGGGGCGAAGCTCCGCTTTTGATCATAGATTTCGGGACGGCCACAACCTTGACAGTAATAGACAAAACCGGCACCCTGGCAGGGGTTATTATTGCGCCGGGGGTGAGGGTTTCCCTCGATGCACTCTCAATGCAGGCATCAGAGCTTCCGGATGTTTCCATAGCGATGCCAAAGAGGCTCATCGGAAAAAACAGTCGGGAATCCATGAATTCAGGTGTTTTGAACGGACATGCCCTGATGGTTGACGGATTTTGTGCCAGGATACAAAAGGAACTGCAAACGGAGAATCTGCGCGTTATCGCAACAGGCGGGCTTGCGGACACAATCCTGCCACTCTGCGAAACACCTATACAGTATGAACCGGATCTGACCCTTGAA
>CAVJCN010000440.1:0-2281 GCA_963647945.1 Absicoccus sp.
CTTGAAAAATTCAACCTTGAAAGCCTTGCCGGGCTTACCATGACAGATGAGCTTAACCTTTCAGAACTTGGAGAAAAGAAGATTGCTTTATTTGCGCTGATACCGGATAATGACACGAGCTTTAATTTTCTAGTGTCGATTCTCTATACCCAGCTTTTTCAGCAGCTCTTTTATCTGGCAGACCATAAATACGGCGGGAGTCTGCCGATTCCCGTGCATTTCCTGATGGACGAGTTTGCAAATGTCAGCCTGCCGGATGACTTTGAAAAGGCGCTGTCTGTCATGCGTTCGCGGGGAGTATCGGTGTCTATCATCTTGCAGAATTTAGCGCAGCTCAAAAAGCTATTCGAGAAAGAGTGGGAAAGCATTACGGGAAACTGCGATAGTTTTTTGTATCTGGGTGGCAATGAACAGTCAACCCACGAATATGTATCGAAGCTCCTCGGAAAAGAAACCATTGATCTAAATACCTACGGGAAATCCGCAGGCAGAAACGGAAACTATTCCACGAACTATCAGATTAGCGGGCGGGAGCTATTAACCCCGGACGAAGTGCGGGAACTGGACAATCGATATGCGCTTTTGTTTATTCGAGGAGAAAATCCGATCATGGATTTAAAATATGATATTTTGAAGCACCCGAATATTAAAGGAACTGCCGACGGGGGAAAGGTGCCATTTATACATGGGAAAATGAAAGAAGCCATTGCGTCTGTGAAATTGCGGTATATCGGAGAGATAGGGAGTATACGGGAAGAAGATACCCGCGGCGCATTAGGGGACTACGAGATTTTGACAAACGAAGAATTGGAAGCAGGCGAAAAATCAGATGAAGAAACGGAGGAATACGAAAATGAATGAGAAAAATGAGAACAACCAAAGGAAAGCAAATTGCATAGAAAAAAGAGATTGGAAGAAAGTCCTGCCGGCTATGATTGCCATGAGTATCATGCTGCTGCCGCAAGTAGCTTTTGCAGAGAGCGGCGACCCCCTTGCTGTTGTAAATAACCTGTCGGATTTTATTTTTGCCTTGATTCGCGCAATAGGCTTGATTCTCCTTGGACTTGGGATCATGCAGGTAGGACTTTCCCTAAAATCCCACGACCCATCTCAACGCGCAAACGGATTTTTGACGCTGGCAGGCGGCATCATTATCACATTTACAAAAGAGATACTGAATCTGATTATCGGATGATAGGAATGAGAAAACAGAAAAGCGAGGCGATGGAATGTCAGATAACTGGGTAGTGCAAAACTTACAAAACGCGCTGACCACATGGAATGAGAAATTGGCGGAGATATGGGTGCTGCTGACGGAAGAACCGGAGCATTTTCGAGGCGGTGACATCTGGAATGTAATTGTTGATATTCATGGAGCGCTGCAAGCGATTGGAATTGCACTGTTGGTACTGTTTTTCTTAGCCGGAATGGTAAAAGAAAGCGGCAGCTTTGCAGATGTAAAAAGACCGGAACACGCGGTCAAAATCTTCATCAGGTTCATTATCGCCAAAGCAGTCGTTACCTACGGGCTGGAGCTTATGCTTGCAATCTTTGAGATTTTGCAGGAAGTCGTCAGCACGATTATGCGAACAGCAGGGCTTGGCAGGACGCAGGGCATGAGCCTTCCGGATGCCATGATAACGGCGATTGAGGATTGCGGATTTTTTGAATCCATTCCGCTTTGGGCAGTCTCCCTTATCGGCAGCCTTGTGATTACGGTGCTGTCGTTCATTATTATCATGACGGTGTATGGAAGATTTTTTAAATTATATATGTACACGGCGATTGCCCCGATTCCTTTATCAACTGTAGCAGGACAGCCCACGCAGCATATCGGAATTTCTTTCTTGAAATCCTATGCTGCGGTTTGCATGGAGGGCGCCATTATTATTTTGGCATGCATTATCTTTTCCATTTTCGCAGCCTCGCCGCCTGTAATAGATACTGCGGCAGCGCCTGTTGCAATGGTCTGGTCGTATCTTGGCGAGCTGATTTTTAATATGCTGATACTCGTTGGGACAATTAAGATGGCAGACCATGTTGTTAAAGAAATGATGGGACTGTAACCGAGCACAGTACATTCGCACAAAAAACTCATTTGCCAAGCAAATCAAATTGTGATAAAATTTTTCTATCAGAGAGGAGGATGCAATATGCCATATACACAAAAGGTAGCAGATACATTGAAAAAAGTGGTTACTTCCGTAAATGCCGAAATGCCGGGCATTGTGGAGCAAATTATTTTGTATGGCTCTTATGCAACTACTCACCGGAATCCGAC
>CAVJCN010000441.1:0-2279 GCA_963647945.1 Absicoccus sp.
GATTCAATGGTTCCTACCTTTCGGCAACGCCGCCTATTTATATAATCGTGGGAACTATTATATCACAACCCCAAATTACCAAGTTGTGATTCAATGGTTCCTACCTTTCGGCAACGCCGCCTATTTATATAATCGTGGGAACCATTATACCACAAAATTTCGCGAATATAAAGAGGAAAATCCCCATGAATACTGCATTTTCTAAAGAGTTTGGTGAAGATTTGAAGAAAATTTTCGGAGATAAGAGATATAACTCAATAAGCACATGGCTGAAGCGTGAGTTCGGTGAAAAAACCATCAAGCTCTCCATCGACGGCGGCTTTACCTGCCCCAATCGTGACGGTTCAAAGGGAGTGGGTGGATGTATTTTCTGTTCCGACAGCGGCTCCGGTGAGTTTGCCTCTACTATTGACGACCAAATCCGGCTTCTTTCGGACAAGTGGCCCCAGGCCCGCTATCTGGGATATTTTCAGAATCACACAAACACCTACGGGAAGGTGACGGAGCTTGCGGCAAAGTATCGGGAAGTTTTGAAGAACCCGAAGATTGAGGGGCTGGTAATCGGCACAAGGCCGGACTGCCTTTCCGAAGAAGTCCTCGATCTGCTTTCCGAAATCAACGAGAGCCATTTTCTTTGGGTGGAGCTGGGGCTTCAGACCATCCACGAGGAAACCGCCTCTTTGATAAACCGTTGCTACGACTTGTCCGTGTTTGACGAGGCCATGGCGGGACTTTCGGCACGGGGAATAAAAGCTGTCGTACATCTTATTCTGGGACTTCCGGGAGAATCCGAGGAAATGATGCTGGATTCCGTCAGATATGTTTCTTCGATTCCGGCACTCTTCGGCATGAAGCTTCATCTTCTTAACATAGTAAAAGGCTCGCAGATGGAATATCTCTATCCCGACTACCAGCCTTTTTCTTCCATTGAAGAATATGTTAATTTAGTTGTAAAATGTCTTGAAATTATACCCCCTGATGTTACGATCCATCGTCTTACCGGGGACGCGCCCCGCTCGATTCTAATCAATCCCCCTTGGAGTTTCAACAAGAGGACGATATTAAACGGCATTGACGACCGACTGAATCTTCTCGACACCTGGCAGGGAAAATACGCTAAGCCTTTGTTGTTACCTTAATCTTTGTAAACGGCGTATAAAGGGTTTTTCCGCAAATTACTCTAATTCCCCGCACCTTGTACCAGTATGTGGTGTTCGGTTTTACATCCTTTGTGTTGATGTAGTACAGGTTTTTCGGGCTGGTGGATGTGAAAATCTTTGAGTATCCCGATGATTTTTTCGCCGAGCGCCAGATTTGGTAATTGTCTACGGCATATCCGGACATGGATTTTTTCCAGGTCAGCTTTACTTTCTTGCGGGAAACCTCAGCCTTGAGGTTTATAATCTCGGTCTTTGCAAGCCCCGCCGTGTATTTTTCGATTTTTGCTGCATTTGCGGCAGCTTCCTCTGCGGCAGCGTTGTCATCTTTGCCGGTCTGGTCTGTCTGATTGCCCTGATTGTTCTTATCGGTGGTGTCGGTACTTCCCGAATTGTCCGGGTTTATAAGGTCCGCACCCTCCGTTTCCGTCGGTATGCCGCAAACCGCAGTCGGCATATCGCTATACACCGGAATCAGAAAGGTCATGGAAGTGTCCAGAACCGAGCGGTAGCCGTTTCGGAGAGCCGCAGCCTCGCTTTCGGCCCCTTGAACGTTGGTCATATATTGTCCGCTTCCCACCTGAGAAAGACCGTTCATCACATTCCATTTTTTAAAATAAAGGGTATTTTTGTTATTTTGTACATAGTTTTCACTGTAAAATTCGGCGCCACCCTCTATGGCTTTTCGGATAGTGTTCCAGGGTCTGGAATAGGAGCCTGTTTGGGAGGCGTACCAAAGTCCCCGCTCAACGGCATCCATCAATCCGCTGCTGTAAGCTCCGATATTGAAATAATTGTAAAAGCCCTCGTAGCCCGAAACCGTTCCGGATATGCACTTTCCCGCACCGCTTGAGCCCTGTTCCACCAGAATCATCGAAGCAAGCACATAAGGGTTTACATTTGCCTTTGCCCCTGCCTCCATCAAAACGCTTGTGTAGGTCGCGGCAGGTTCATCTGCAAGGTAAGAATCCATGAAAGTCCCGGAAAGCAAGGCTTGAAGTCCCGCAGCCGTTTGGGTATCGGCATCATAAGCGTGGGTCAGGAACTGGAAAATCCCTGCTTCGTTCATAAAATTTCGCGGATCCATGTAGTATTTGATAATGCCTGTGGATGCGCAAACCC
>CAVJCN010000442.1:0-2254 GCA_963647945.1 Absicoccus sp.
GGCTCTCCCCTGTCTTGGGAAATCCGCTGAGTCCGTCAAGCTGTCTGAGGGTGGGAAAGTCCTTCGCCCTGCCGGTAAGGATTTTATGCACATAAGACTGGTGCCCCACGTCCCAAATAATCCTGTCCTTCGGGCTGTCAAAAACCCGATGCAGCGCGATGGTAAGCTCCACAACACCTAAGTTGGAAGCAAGATGCCCGCCGGTTTTTGAAACATGGTCTATCAAAAAATCCCGTATCGAATAGGTCAAAAGGTCAAGCTCTTTCGGACTCATCTGTTTCAAATCTTGGGGAAAATGATATTCTAATAGGTTGTTTTTTATATTTTCTTTCATCAAAATTCCTAGTGTCTTCTATCTCTCAAATTTAATACTAAATCTCTGAAAAATTCCGCGTTATCATAATAGTCGGCGATTGCCTCCACCGCGGCTTCCGTAAGCTGATCAAGTCTTTCCTTTGCCGCTTCCAGTCCGTTTATGCTGGTATAGGTGGTCTTATTTTTCTTCTTGTCGGAGCCGATTTCCTTTCCTAACTCGTCGGTGCTACCCACTTCGTCGAGAATATCGTCCGCGATCTGATAGGCAAGTCCGAGATTTTCGGCGTAAATATCCAGCTGTTCCAGCATATCCGAAGATGGGTTGCCGAGATAAAGCCCCGCCTTTATGGCAGACTTGATAAGGGCGCCGGTTTTGTTGATATGTATGTATTCCAGCATTTCGTTGGAGCAGTCGTTTGCCTCGGCTTCGATGTCCGAAACCTGTCCCGCCACCATGCCCTTGCAGCCCGCTCCCTTTGCAATTTCGTAGGAGGCGTTGATTCTCTTGCGTATCTTTTCCGGCTCGTCGAAATAGAGCATCATGTCCTTGTTTATGGCTTCAAACGCTGTGGTAAGAAGCCCGTCCCCTGCCAGAATCGCAATGGCATCGCCGTAAATCTTGTGATTGGTAGGAAGGCCCCGTCTGAGGTCATCGTTATCCATGGCGGGAAGATCATCGTGAATCAGAGAATATGTGTGAATATATTCCATAGCACAGGCATAAGGAACAGCTTCTTTGATGTCGCCCCCCGCAAATTCGCAGGCCGCAAGAAGCAGCACCGGTCTGAGGCGTTTGCCTCCTGCCGTTAGGCTGTACTTCATCGACTCGTAGAGCGAAATGCTCTTGTTATCTATATTAGGAATAAAATCCAAAAGATGCGCATCGATGATTTCTTTGTAGTCCTGATAGCTTCTTTCCATGAGAATAACCTCCGTTTCCTACTGTTCTTTATATATTTCAATTTTTTGCTTTGCGCTGTTTAAAATTTCCTCGCAAGCCTTGTAGCATTTGATTCCCTCTTCGTAGCATTTTACCGCCTCGTCAAGGCTTGTCTTTTCGTCCCTTATTTTCTCGGACATTGCTTCAAGTTTTTTCATTGATTCTTCAAATGTCATTTTATTTACCTCATTTACCTCTTGTAAATTTCCATAGCTTTCACTCTGACTGTGCCGTCACTAAGGGAAATTTCATATTCGCCGCCCGTTTCAACGGCGGAAACCGAACTTATCACCTCGCCCGCCGGTGTCTGCATAAGCGAATATCCCTTTGACAAAATATTCTTAGGGTTATTTTCCTCCAGAATCAGGCTGAGCTTTTCCATTTTGTGCTCTGCGGAGGCTAAAATGCTACGCAGCGAACTTTGCATCTCCAAAAGATAGTTTTCCGCTGTGAGTTTGTCCAGTTTAATCTTGCCTTTCATGTCTGCCACAAGGTTATCTCTGTAAAGCTCAATTTTCCTTCTTAGCTCCTTCATATCCGGAACAGCCGTTTCCGCCGCCGCCGTAGGAGTTTCCGCTCTCATGTCTGCAACAAAATCCGCAATAGTAAAATCTATTTCATGCCCAACCGCCGAAATAACAGGTATCTTCGACCTGTAAATCGCCCGGGCAAGGCACTCTTCGTTAAATGCCTGCAAATCTTCTGCCGAGCCGCCCCCTCTGCCGACGATGAGGGCGTCGATATCCTCAAAGGAAGCGTTTATCATGTCCAAGGTCGAGGCGATATCCGCCGCAGCCTCCGGCCCCTGTACAAGCACCGGAAAAATCACGATATCAACCAGGCTTGTCCTGGCTTTTATGATTTTCAGAATATCCTGTAGTGCCGCGCCGGTTTCAGAGGTGACAATGCCTATTTTGTGCGGAAATGCGGGAATCGGTTTCTTGTGTTCCTTCGCAAAAAGCCCCTCGGCATCGAGTTTCTTTTTTAACATCTCAAAGG
>CAVJCN010000443.1:0-2253 GCA_963647945.1 Absicoccus sp.
TAGAGCCGCGTAGGAGTTCTGAACGGGATTGTAGTTGATTTCCTCGGTCAGCACTTCGGGGTTCTTCTTTACGCAGTTTCGGATGGAGGACTTATTATCGACCTTCGTAATGAGATAGAAATTTACAAACTGATAGTCCCGAACTCTGTTATAGGTGATCTCACGATGGAAGTATGCGTTGTGGGTCAGAATGAAAATCTGCTTGATGTATCTGTCCGTGGCAACAGGGTTGCCGCCGATAGCATTATTCGCGCAGAATTCTATCATTTCCCGGACGAGCGAGCTCACGATAAAGAGCGAGCTGCTGTCCATACTCGACACAGGGTCATCGATCACTACGATTTTTTCTTTCTGACCGCCATCGGCACTTTCACTGCCTTTAACCTGATGGTAGAAATACAGGAAGGCGATGAAGTTCCGTTCGCCCTCACTCAAGTTCTCTGCAATCGAACCGTCCAGGCGAACCACCTCATATACATTCGGCGTGTCGGCTTTCTCTCGGATACTGAACCCCTGGAAGCCGGAATCGCGGAGCAGCATATTCACGCTGTCAATGGTGGCGCTCGTGTTTATATATCCCTTGTTAAGGTCGGCGATTGCTCTTGCGATTTCTCCTTCGGCAGTTCGCTGCTTGGCGATTTCCGCAGCGAGGTCGGACATCTCTTTTTCAAGTGCCGCCTTGCTTGCATTATAACGAATCACCTCGTCTTTCAGCATGAAAGCGATATGTTCCCACACGGCGGCTTTGCATTCGGCCTGTTTTCCTGGCTTTTCGTCCAGGACGGCATTGTTCTCTCTGATGAGATTGTTGAATCCTTCGATGATTGCCGCAAGCTCATCCAGCATCGTTGCGACTTCCTCAATGGTAACAACCTTTGAGGGGTCGCTTTTTTTATCGGTAATTGCCTGGATGTTTGTCGAAATAACACCCTTGATCGCCGCCAGCTTATCTGTGTATAGAGTAAGGTCTATGCCGGGATAAAGCTCTGTCGGTGTTTTCTGAAGTGGAATGAACAGGGCATTTGCCGCTGCCTTATAGCATTCAAGAAAATCGACGATGGCTTTGACTGACTCCTGGTACTGTGCATCGAAGCAAGCCTTGATGTCATCTTCAAAGGTGGTCGGTAAGTCCTGCTGACAGTACGGGCATTTCCCAGAGGTCCTGCCGTGATACTGGCTGTGACCTTGCTGCACCCAGGCGGTCGCATTGATGGCTTTTACAAACTGTGCAAACGGCGTGTCCGAACTACTTACAATGACTTCGCCGAGAATTTTTCGTCCGGCGAGAGTGTCAAGCACCGAGGTGTCGGGAATGGTCGCAAACTCGACATACCGCTTTGCGTCGGCAGAATATGCCACGTCATAGAGACGCTTCAAAGCATCGACATCATGTTCCTTTGCTTTTCCGCTCTTGGCGAGAACTTCCTCCGCAAAGCTCTTTTTCTGCATCTTCCCAGTCTGGGTGGCTTTGAATGCCGTTCTGATTTCGGCAGTCTTGTCCCAGCACTCGGTTTGGAAGGTGGCAAATGCCTGGTCGAGAGCTTCCTGCTTTTTCTTTTTATCTTCCGTAGCCGTTCTAAACGCATCGGCAGCGGCTTTCTTTTCTGCGTATTTTGCTTCGGTCTGTCTCTGTATTTCAACATTGACCTCGTTCACGGTGAAAACGCCTGGGAGGTTATGGTAGCTGGTGAGGTTCGCCGTGATGTATTCCTGGTTATAGACATGGATTGTGTAGTCAGACACCGACTTCCCGGTACGCCACGACACACCGCTGTCCACCTTTATCGCCTTGCCGATGGTGGACTTGCCGCAGCCGTTGTTGCCGAAGAAAAAGTTGATCAGCGTAGGCACAACGGATACACCGCAGTCTTTATAGGTGGCATCATTCGGTGCAAGGCGGACAATCTCGGACGGTATTTTTTCTCTCACAAATTTCGCTCCTTTATAATCCGAAAAGGCTGATATCGGCATCCTTCAGTTCCTCGATGAGGTTGATGTGTTTTATCGCCCAATGCGTATGGTTCATTTCTGTAATTGCTCTTGTCATGTCTTTCATTCCGAGGTCAAAACCTATGTTGCTTATCTGCTGCATTGGTATCGGCCACAGAAGCTGACAGCGGATTTTGATACCGTTGTCTTGAAGTCTCACACCATCTACGAAACCGAAGAACACCTGCTGTTCATCGGACGCTTTTGCGTAAACCTCCACGCCACCTTCACCAAGGGCACGGTCGAGTTCCGGCTTTTCCAATT
>CAVJCN010000444.1:0-2250 GCA_963647945.1 Absicoccus sp.
CCCGAGTTTGCCACTTAAAAATACAAAACGGAGTCCTTTATGGGCTCCATTTTTGTTAGAAATACGCGCTTTGCCTTGTATTTACTGCGTTTGATTTTTTTGAGAATATATACCTACACAATATACCTACATGAAAATCTTTATCTTCTTCTTTAGCGCTTTCAGCTCTGCTTTCCGATACAGTTTTAGCGGTATATCAATATCAAATGCATCAAGGATCAGCTTTAAATCCGGGTCATCCACATCCGTGAAGCGATAAAGATCCGCAGGCATAAGATCCACTTTCCATTTATTCAGTGCCTGCTGAATTCTTTCGCAGCTGAGGCCTGTATTCCAAACAGCCTGTTCATCCACATCCACAAGCCCGGAATGAAGAATTCTTTTCTGGATGAGACGTAGCATGATGAGCGATATCATACAGATCAAAATATGCGCCTGCATGTGCTCAGGGGTGTGTACATGGAAAGGGCGTGTCTGAAGGTCGCTTTTCATCACTCGGAACTGGTCTTCAATCTGGGTCAGTCCATGATATTTTTCAATTACCTCCTTTGCATCCATTGTAAGTTCGGAGGTTACAATTTGATAGTAACCCATGCTTTTTTTGTATTCGGCAACCTTATCAAAATCAAGGAAAGCCTTCATATCCGAAGAATTTACAACTTCTCCGGTTTTCTGATTCACATATTCCTTCTTCAAGAATTTACGCAGGCTTTTGGACTGCAGGGCGGTGATTCGAAAGTTTTGCGGAGATTCCTCCAGCTTTTTCAGAAAGTCTAAAAATCTTTTGTTTTCCCGTTCGCATTTTGTTTGGAATTTGCGACTCCAGTATACAACCACCTTTTCTTCTACCGTCCGGGTCATTCCGGTTTCGTCTGTTTTGGTATGTTTGATAATTCTGGACTTGTACTTAAAATCTTCACTTAGTTTCGTAAAATCATCCTCGGCATAAGCCCATGCTTGTTCCTCTTTCGTGCTTTTCAGAAGACTTTTGGAAACGATATAACCATTGCCGGCATCCAAAACATGAAGCAGATTCTTGTAGTTACAGATACCGCGGTCAGCAATCAGGATAAAGCGCGAGAAATCCAAATTGTCAATATTTCGTTTTAATGCAGGACAAAGGGTAAGATGATCCAGCGTATTTCCGGGAAAGGATTCCACGGCAATCGGGATACCGCTATCGTCCATAAACAGTCCCATTTGAAGGATTGGAAGTTTTCGTTCCTCTTTACATACACCCATTTTCCGCATCCCTTTTTCCAGTACCGTGCCGTCTTCGTCAAGGATATCGTCATCCGGATCTTCAATTTCGAAATAGAAATTGGTAACATCGTAATAAATGATCTGCGGACAGCGATGCGCTTTTTTGACGAGATTTGTATTGATGCGCCGTATGATCTTATCTTTGTTTTCGTAAAGAAAGCTCAGGGTATCGTAGACATTATCTGGGTTAAAACCTTCCGAAAGAATCGGTTCGTAATAATTGTGATTCTGCCTTACGGTAGCCATTTTCGAAGCGGGATTCAAAAGACGCCCAAAGAGAAGGAGTTTTGCAAAACCGTAAACATCATACTGAAGCTTGGTGAATCCTTTGTAGGAAGAAAAGAAAGTATTAAGCCCTAATTCTTCCAGGATTCTTTCCAAAAGTGCATGAGAAAAAAGTCTGGGATGTCCCACACACGCAGGGCTTCCCTCCCGTATCTGTGTAGGATAGGTTTCGGCAGTCTGTTCTTTTTCGCAGTATGGTAAAAGAGCAGGGATGATAGGCTTGCCTGCTTTGAAAGATTTTTTTAGGCGGTCAACATAATCGGGCTGTCCGTCATCAAAGCGGGAAAGCGGTCCGATGTTAAGGATCACTTTTTTTGTTGATGTTTTCACTCCGTTTTTATTTGTGATGCGGTCATTGCGAACCAGTCTGAGATAAGGGATGCCGTTATTTTTAAAGGATTCAACAAACATACACTGCCTCCTATATACTTATATACCTATAATAGTATTATACAATAAAAGCATAAAAAAATCAAGGAAAACCTTGAAAAATACAGAAGAAATTTTATCTTATTGTGCGGCGAAGTGGCAAACTCGGGAAGAAAGGGGCTGTCTCACAAGTGACAGCTCGAGAGTAGAAAAATGACGGCAGCCGGCTCTTGAGAAAGAGTCGGCTGTCTGCGTATAATTTGCAAAAAAGGGCAAAAAGGGGCGGGGAAGATAGCAAGAATTTCTTGTGATGTAGCCGGGCCTGTGGTATAA
>CAVJCN010000445.1:0-2234 GCA_963647945.1 Absicoccus sp.
GTATCGAACTCCCGTACAACTGAATATTCGCAGACGGCGGACAAGCTAAAAACTTGTCCGCCGTTTTGCATTTTCCCAAGCCCGAAGTTTTGCAAAAGACTTCGGGCTTTTTCTGTTTCACGAAAAAGACCAGCTATAATGCTGTTCGGCACCGCTTTTTCCCCGTATATGGTGGCTCCTCTCCCGAAAATTCTTGAACTCTCACGAACTTTTTAACCAAAATCGCTTGACAAAATGCGAACTTTCAAATATAATGGTTCTGTCAAGTTCGGCTGAGTTCGCTTTTAATAGTAGCACAGACAAGAACTTTTGCCAATAGGTTCGTCGAACTTTCAAGAACAGATTTTCTCAAAAGGAGTGACTACCAGAAAATGAAGGCATTTGCTGATAAGGTGAAAGACGCCCGTATCTCACTCGGAATGTCTCAGACGCAGCTTGCCCAGAAAGTCGGGGTATCCTCAAGATCCGTTCAGGCATATGAGAGCGGAGAAAAAAAGCCCCGCCAGGCCATGATGGCAAAACTGGCGAAGGCATTGAAGGTATCCATTAAATTTCTGTCCGACGACGAGTGTGAAGACCCGGTAGCCGATATCGAAAAAGATAATTATATAGAGGAAGCCCGCGAACGCTACGGTGCGAAAGGCGCACGTGACATGGATCAGCTTCTTGCCGATAATGCCGCACTCTTTGCCGGCGGTGAGCTTTCGCAGGATCAGAAGGATGCTTTTTTCCAGGCAGTCATGACTGCCTATGTCACCTGCAAAGAAGAGGCAAAGAAAAAATTCGGCAAGAAGAACCCCTGATGATGGTGATATGATACCTAAAAAGTAGACATAAAAAAATGGGACACCTTGATGTATAATAAAAGAGTCAAGGAGTTGAAGGAAAATGGGAAAATACCAGTTTAGTTACGAAGAAAAGATTACCATCATTCGAGAGCATGAGGAAAGCCATAAGACATTAAAAGCGATATGTGAAGAATATGACATCAGCAAAAGCTATCTGTGTTACATCCTCCGTGAATACCGACAAAAGGGAAAAGAATCGCTGAAAAACACAAAATATTACTCAGCAGAATACAAACTAAAAGTAATTAAACGCCACTTTGAGGATGGTATATCCGTTGCTGATCTGACGAGAGAAACCGGAATCCAATACCGTATGCTCAAGCAGTGGTTTCAGGACTACCAAAAGCGAGGAGCAGAAGGACTGAGTACCCGCAAAAGAGGCAGACCGAGAAAGCCGCAGCCAAACACACCCGAAGAAAAAATACGCCAATTAGAAATGGAAAACGAGGTATTACGGGCTTTTCGGGAAGAGTGCGAAAGGTGGGATGCAAAGAACTCCGGTACAAAGTGATTCATCGTTTCAGAGATCGCTTTACGGTTGAAGAACTCTGTAAGCTGCTTGAAGTATCTCGCAGCGGATATTACAAATGGTTAAAGCGAAAAGATGAACCTGACAAGGACAAAGTAATTGCAGATTTGATTGTGGAATGCCACGAAAAAGCGCACAGAACCTATGGCTACCGCCGTGTTAAGATTTGGTTGCTTCGAGAAACGGGGCTTGTCATCAACCACAAAGCAGTTTTGCGAATCATGCGCAAATACAATCTGCTTGCCATACGAAAGCGCAAACGGTTTCGGCATTATGATTGCAACGCTTATACCCATTACAACAACGAATTGATGAGAAACTTTAAGGCGACGAGACCGAATGAAAAGTGGGTAACGGATATTTCCTACATACAAACAAAGCAGGGATTTTTGTATCTTTCTATGATCAAGGATCTATATGACAACAGTATTGTGGGCTACAAATATGCAACGCAAATGCCGGCAAGCTTGGTGATTGAAACGGTGCGCACGGCGGTGAAAAACGCCAAGCCCTCCGGAGGGCTTATTCTGCACAGTGACAACGGCTTTCAATACACCTCTCAAGCCTATTACAATGTTGCTAAAGCAAACGGCATTAAGCCGTCTATGTCTTCGGTGGGATGTCCTTACGACAACGCCTGTGCCGAAAACTTTTTCAGCATGCTGAAGACAGAATGTATTTACAGAGCAAAGCCACAAACCTTTGATGAAGCCAAAGAACTTGTGGACGAATATATTTATTTTTACAACAATGAGCGAATACAGCTCAAAACAGGACAAACCCCAATGGAAGTCCGTTATGCTTATACCACATAACAGGTGTCCGCAAAAAATGTCTACTTGACAGGGGGCGTGTCA
>CAVJCN010000446.1:0-2231 GCA_963647945.1 Absicoccus sp.
CATTACCGCCGAGAAGAAAGAATCCAAGCTGCAAAAGGCTCTGGATGCAGCGAACAGGTTGATTGCAAAGCTCAAGGCAGAGATCGCCGGTTTGAAGCAGGAGCTTTCTGAATACAAATCCGTCCGCAGCAAGCTCCGCACATCGGATCTGGAACGCGAGAACGCAGAACTTCGCGGAAAAATCCAACGCTATGAAGATGTGATCCAGCGCAATCATCTCTGGCATTTCTTCCGTCCGCGCAGAGAAAAAGCGGCGTTGCGGGACGATGCCCGCTGATGCCGTGTTGAGCTGAGAAAAACGGATTTTACCGAATGGGCGCGCCCAGATCGAGCAGCGCATCGTCTGGGCGCTCCCCATTCAAAATTTGCCCTGCTTTTGCGGGTGTAGAGCTGAGAAAGAATCTTGAAACTGCGCCTGTTTTTGCAGAACAGGCAGAAATGGAGGCAATATGAAAACCGGACTGACCAAACGGCAGAAAACGACCTGCATCTATTTTGACGAAGCCAGCAAAACCGTCGAAATACAGACGCATAATACCGCGCTCAAAAAGCGGCTGATAAAGTACGCGGCAGCGTATCCCGATTTGTGCAGACAGACCGACGATGATGAACAGGGCGGGCTGACCTTTGAGATCGACCGCAGGCGCTTTGGCATCCGTCTGACTGCGCCGTATTCAGACGAACGTCGGCAGGCGGCGAGCGAGCTTGCCAAGAAGAACGGATTGAAAGGACGAGTATAAGCTCATATCAGCCAAAGCCGCCCGCAGGAGTTCAAATGCTCCTGCGGGCGGCTTTGGCTTTGCAGAGAACATCTCATGTTCTGATGAGATTATCTTGCGAACATCGTCGTTTTGTGCTATAGTATAATTAGTCTAAATTTGAAACGGAGAATTGCAATGCCTATTTCCTATGATAAGCTTTGGAAACTGCTGATCGACAAGAAAATGAACCGGACAGATTTGAAAGACGCCTCCGGTATCAGCTTCAATGTGCTTGCCAAGATGGGAAAAAACGAAGCTATATCAATGGAGAGTTTGTATAAAATTTGCGCTGCATTAGATTGCGGCATTGGCGACATAGTGGAGTTTATAAATGATGAAAATGATTGACCATGTTTGTGCGGCTACGGTCGAGTATATTGACCACATGCCAAAGTCTAAAAGAAAGAAATATGGGCAGTTTTTCACAAGCAAAGAAACTGCAGTTTTTATGGCAGGGCTTTTTTCGATTCCCGAAGATTGCAATTCTCTCAGCATCCTCGATCCGGGTGCTGGCTCAGGAATTCTTTCAGTTGCACTCCTTGAACGGCTGGAGTCAAATGCTAAGATTGACACCATAGAGTTGGTCTGCTATGAAAATGATACCAACATTGTGGACTTGTTGCGTTCAAATTTGGAGTGGGCATGCAGCCATGCAACGAAAAATGTTTCTTTTAAAATTGTAACTGATAACTATATTCTTAGTCAAATGCTTGATTACAATAGCATGCTGGGTGCAAATCCGGATGCAGAAAAGTTCGATATGGTTATTGGCAATCCGCCTTATATGAAAATTGCAAAAGATGCGCCAGAGGCCACCGCAATGCCAGGTGTATGTTATGGTGCGCCTAACCTATACTTTTTGTTTGCGGCTATGAGCATGTTCAATCTCAAGGCGGGCGGAGAGATGGTGTATATCATCCCTCGCTCATGGACATCCGGTGCATACTTTAAGCAATTCCGCAAACGTTTCTTTGAAGAAGGCGCATTAGAACATATCCATCTATTTGTCAGCAGGGATAAAGTGTTTGAGAAAGAAAGCGTTTTACAGGAAACTATCATCATTAAAGCAAAGAAGACGCAAAGTAAGCCAAATAAAATTACTATTACGACTACACAGAGTAATGCCGACTTCTCTAATCGAACTGTTTTTGAAGCTCCTTATTCTACAGTAGTAAATGGTGATGAGTCCTATGTCTATCTGGTGACGAACACCGAGGAAGTTCAAACTCTGAATGAACTGAACCGATGGACAGATACCCTTCCTGACATTGGGTTAAAAATGAAAACAGGGTTAACGGTTGATTTCCGGAATCGTGAAGCATTGCGTGATTCAGCCGAGGACGATGCAGTTCCACTGTTTTATTCGCAGCATATTCAGGACGGAATGGTAGTATTTCCTGCCGGAAAGGAACATGAGTACATCGTTACCGAACAACGCGGACTTCTACAGGAGAACACCAACTACTTGTT
>CAVJCN010000447.1:0-2231 GCA_963647945.1 Absicoccus sp.
AAAGGGCAGGTATCGACCCGGAGATCATCGATGATGTCATCTGGGGATGTAATTACCAGAGAACATACAAAGAAAATAACCTCGCAAGAGTGGCACTGGTAAAGGCGGGGCTCCCCGTAACGGTACCGGGCATCACAATCCATAGAAACTGCACATCCTCCATGTCATCAATACAGTTCGGATACTACCAGATTATGGCAGGAGAGGCGGACTGCATTATGGCCGGGGGAGCAGACAGCATGAGCACCGCCCCGCATATGGTATTTGACGCACGATACGGCAAAAAATACGGTCACATGGAGATGCGGGATTCCATGTGGGATTCCCTTACAAACCTGGGTATAGGCCCGGCAATGGGAATTACCGCGGAAAATGTGGCAGATGAATACAATGTTACAAGAGAAGAGATGGACGAATACTCCCTGCGCTCCCAGCAGAGAGCGGTAGCGGCCATTGACTCAGGCAAATTTAAGGAAGAAATTATTCCGATTACGGTACAGGGTAAAAAAGGCGACATAACCTACGACACGGACGAATATCCGAGAAGAGATGCCAGTCTGGAAAAGCTGTCTAAGCTGAAGCCCACTTTTAAAGAGGACGGCCGAGTAACCGCAGGAAACGCCTCGGGAATGAACGATGCTTCTTCGGGAGTTATCCTTATGAGCGAAGAAAAGGCAAAGGAGGTCGGCGCGCCTATACTTGCCAGAATCGTGGCCGTTGCAACCACAGGGGTAAGACCTGAGGTAATGGGTATCGGGCCTATCAGCGCATCCCAAAAGGCTCTCAAAAAAGCGGGGCTTACCGTTGAGGACATTGACTTATTTGAGATCAACGAGGCATTTGCATCCCAGTGTATTGCCTGTGCCGGAACCCTGGGAATTGACGAAGATAAGCTGAATGTTAACGGCAGCGGAATTTCCCTGGGGCACCCGGTAGGCGCAACAGGCTCAAGGCTTGTTGTGACGATGCTTTACGAACTTAAAAGACGGGGCGGAAAGTACGGACTTGCTTCCCTTTGCGCAGGCGGAGGCATGGGCACCACCGTGATAATTGAGATGATGTAATGCCGGCAAGTCCGCATAAAACTATACGGAGAAGGAGAAAACTTATGGCAATCAAATCAGGGGCTGAATACATCGAGAGCCTGAGAAAATTAAACACGAGAGTGTATATGTTCGGAGAAAAGATCGACAACTGGGTAGACCATCCGATGATCCGTCCGTCCATCAACTGCGTGGCAATGACCTACGACCTGGCAAACGACCCGCAGTACGAGGATCTCATGACCGCCACCTCGAATCTTACAGGCAAGAAGATCAACCGCTTTACCAATATTCACCAAAGCACCGAGGACCTGATGAAAAAGGTGAAAATGCAGAGGCTCTGCGGACAAAAGACCGCTTCCTGCTTCCAAAGATGCGTGGGAATGGACGCTTTCAATGCGGTTTACTCTACTACCTACGAAATCGACAAGAAATATGGCACTCACTACCATGAGAACTTCAAGAAATTCCTCGAGTTCATTCAGGAAAATGACTACGTGGTTGACGGGGCAATGACCGACCCTAAGGGCGACCGCAGCAAGGCGCCTCACGCCCAGAAAGACCCGGATATGTTCGTAAGAATCAAGGAAAGACGTCCGGACGGCATCGTGGTTCGCGGCGCAAAGGTTCACCAGACGGGCTCCGTAAACTCCCACTGGCACATCGTAATGCCGACACAGGCTATGAAGGAAGACGACAAGGACTACGCGGTTTGCTTTGCTTGCCCAAGCGATGCGGAGGGGCTTTACATGATATACGGCAGACAGTCCTGTGACACAAGAAAGTTAGAAGAGGGCGCGGATGTTGACCTTGGAAACAAGAAATTCGGCGGACAGGAAGCCCTGGTAGTATTTGATGATGTTTTCATCCCGAACGAATATATCTTCATGGCAGGAGAATGGGATTTTGCGGGAATGGTTGTAGAAAGATTCGCAGGCTTCCACAGACAGAGCTACGGCGGCTGCAAGGTAGGAGTTGGTGATGTGGTTATCGGAGCTGCGGCTCTTGCTGCGGAGTACAACGGCGCTGACAAGGCTTCCCACATCAAGGACAAGCTCATCGAGATGACCCACTTAAACGAAACCCTTTATTGCTGCGGTATCGCCTGCTCCGCGGAGGGACATCCGACAGAATGCGGAAGCTATATCATCGACCTGCTTACGGCGAATGTGTGCAAGCAGAATGTAA
>CAVJCN010000448.1:0-442 GCA_963647945.1 Absicoccus sp.
GTCTATATCCAATGCAGGTTTCGAAATAACGGCTGATATTTCTCAAATGTGTACAATGGGAACTGTGGGAGCCATTACAATATCAGTGTTTTCAGCAGTGCAATTCGTAAAGCTTATTTATCATGGTGAAAGTTTGAAATCTGCGGCTATACAAGTCGGAAAACAGGCGCTTTTTTCATTATCACTTTTGTCGATTTCTATTGCTGCGCAAGGATTATGGGGAGGCCCTGCGGGAGTCATTGTGTCTATCGGTACAGGTATAGTACTTGTGTCGTATATGGTTACTGATGCTATACATCAGCGGACTTTTACAGAAGAATGTCACATAAAAACCATTGAAGAATATGCTCGTTTGACTATGCGGCACTTGAACGAGTTGCAAATGATATGAAAAATTGGAGGTACAACATGTCGGAAAAACATTTGGATTCTACAATCACCG
>CAVJCN010000448.1:500-2220 GCA_963647945.1 Absicoccus sp.
AATAAAGATTTTATTCTCAAAAATTTCAATAAAATGAAAACTGGAAATACAGCTTCTAATGTTGCTATTGTTTTAGGCTTGTTTTTCTGGCCGTCTCTTATAGGGGGAATTGTTGGAAAGCTCTTTTTAAGGAATGCAATGAAATATGAAGTGAAAGAAATAACTAGTGATTATATAGTTTTCATTCATAAAGATTGTGCAGTTTAGTTGCATATATTGGAAGTGTCTATGATGACAGTATGCAGCTGACCGGCGGTCGGGAGACCATCGTTCAGGAAATAATCTTGGAGAGGATAGAATAAAAGCAGGAAGTGATCAACCGTAACAAGTTGGTCGCTTTCTTATTAGTGCGAAGAGAAGAACCGAAAAAATGTTCATGAAAATTTTATTTGCTTCCAGGGAAACTCTCGCTTATAATAAAAATAAGCAGAGAGTCATTGGCATACGGTAAGGCTGCCGTGCACGATGCAAGGGGAGGGATGCCGACTTGAATACGGAAATCACAAATGCAGTGAATGCTGCCGGAGACAAGGCACAGTATGATGCCCGCGTGAAGAGATTGCTGGCCCAGAAAACGATATTGGCACATATTTTGATAAAGACGGTGGATGAATTCAAGGGAATGAAACCGGAAGATGTGGTGCCGTATATTGAAGGCGAGCCGAAGGTTGGCATTGTACCGGTGGAACCGGGGCTGACCAATGCAGAGACAACGGATGCGCAAAACCAGAGGATCATCGGTCTTAATACCGAAAATGCAGAAATCAACGAAGGACTGATCCGGTTCGATATTATCTTCTATGTCCGCATGAAAAACGGCCTGTCACAGATCATTGTAAACATTGAATGTCAGAAGGATGAGCCGTCCGCATATAAAATACTGAACCGGGCAATCTTTTATGTGAGCCGACTTGTCTCATCACAGAAGGAACGGGACTTTGTAAATACGAATTACGATGACATCAAGCAGGTGTTCAGCATCTGGATTTGTATGAATATGGACTACAACAGCTTAAGCCACATTCACCTTGCGAAGGATGAGATGTTAAGGCCTTATGATTGGAAAGGAAATCTGGATTTACTGAACATCGTCATGGTAGGAATTACAAACGATATTCCGGAGCATGACGAAAATTACGAGATGCATCGCCTGCTGGGAGCACTGCTTTCCAGTGAGCTAAAGGAGCAGGAGAAGCTGGATATTCTGGAACATGAGTATAATATCCCGATTAACAATGAGTTCAGAGAGGATGTGAGAATTATGTGTAATCTGAGTACAGGAATTGAAGAAAAAACTACAGAAAAGATTATTTTGAACATGTATGAAAGCAAGTTCTCGCTAGAGCAGATCTCAATGGCAACCAAAAAGAGCAAAAGCGAGATTGAGAAAATTATTAAGGACAATGAACTTGTTATGGCATAGATAACAAGCTGGCATTACAAATAGGAAGCGATCAGCCGTATAAAGTTGGTCGCTTTTTCTTTTCTCCATCAGACAGAATAGCTGTTACATACCATGACGAGGAGGGTGGTATGTGGCAGCTTTTTTGTTTGCTGGAGTTTCAGAGGGTGCAGCCCTCTGAGCCGAGGTGCAGGAACGGCAGTGTCCTGCTGGGGGCAAGGGGCAAAGCCCTTTGGCAGGGTTGAGGGACGGCAGTCCTCATCTGGTCAAGCACGAAATGCTTGGCAGGTCAAGGGCGGCAGCCTTGCCCAGTGATGT
>CAVJCN010000449.1:0-1713 GCA_963647945.1 Absicoccus sp.
CTTGTTTGGCAATCAGGGGAAAGAAAGTGCTGATTCTGGATATAGACCCCCAGGGAAATACGACCAGCGGAATCGGCGTGACAAAGAAAAACCTGAAGAACACCATTTACAATATTCTAATCGACAAGGATTATGACCCAAGAAAAGCGATTATAAAAACAAGCGTGGAAAATCTGGATTTGATACCCGCCAGCGTTGATTTGGCAGGCGCCGAAGTGGAGCTGGTGAGCATGGAAGGCAGAGAAAGCGCGCTAAAAGAGGGACTGGATAAGATCAAAGACGGGTACGACTATATCTTTATCGATTGCCCGCCGTCGCTGGGTCTGCTTACGATTAACTCCCTTGCGGCGGTTGACAGCGTCCTTGTACCGATTCAGTGTGAGTTTTACGCGCTGGAAGGTGTAAGCCAGTTGGTAAGCACAATCGAACTTGTAAAGAAAAGCCTCAACCCGAAACTTGAAATTCAGGGAGTCATTCTGAGTATGTTTGACGGAAGAACGAACCTGTCCATTCAGGTGGTACAGGAAGTAAAGAGCTACTTCGGAAACAAAGTCTATTCCACGGTTATTCCGAGAAACGTAAGGCTGGCGGAGGCGCCGAGCTACGGGCTTCCGATAACGGAATATGACCCGAAATCCAGAGGTGCAGAGGCGTATGGAGATTTCGCAGATGAATTTTTAGAGTTGGAGGAAGAGTAATGGCGACACCGAAAAAAGGAGGACTGGGAAAAGGGCTGGGAGCCTTGATTGCAGAAGCCGTTCCTGTTGAAAGTGTTGCGGTGGTCAAAGAAGAAACCTCCGGACACGAAGGTTCTGCGGACTCGGTGCGGTATATAAAGACCTTTGACATTATGCCGAATGAAAACCAGCCCAGAAAAACCTTTGATGAAGAGAAGATTCAGGATTTGGCAAACTCCATTTTGCAGCATGGCGTGATTCAGCCGATTGTTCTCAGAAAAAAGGATAAGGGCTACGAGATCGTAGCAGGGGAGAGGCGCTGGCGAGCCGCAATAAAGGCAGGGCTTTCGGAGGTTCCTTGCCTTGTAAGAGAGCTTGACGACGAGCAGAATATGCTCATCGCAATCATAGAGAATATGCAGCGGGAAGACCTTAATCCGATCGAAGAAGCCGAGGGTTTAAACCGAATGGCGGTTGTATACGGCATGAAGCAGGAGGAGATCTCCAAAAGTGTGGGAAAGAGCAGACCCTATATAACAAACTCCCTGAGGCTCTTGAAACTGCCGGATTATGTGCAGCAAATGATTTCGACCGGAGCCATTTCGGCAGCCCACGGGCGAACCGTTGTAACCATTGAAAACGAAGATGCAAGACGCGCCCTCTGTAACAAAATTGTGAAAGAGGGGCTTTCTGTGAGAGAAACGGAAAAGCTGGCGGCAGAAATCGGAAAGCCTAAGAAGCGACCGGCAAAAAAGGTGAAAAACCCCGATGTCAGCAGAGTCGAGACGGAGCTGAAAGACATACTGGGAACCAAGATCAACATAAACCAGAAAGGCGCAAAGGGTAAAATAGAGATAGAGTATTATAGCCCGGACGAGCTGGAACGAATCATAGAATTGTTAAAAACACTGGGATAACAAAAATGTTTCACATGAAACGAAAGGCAAAAAGCAAGCGAAAAGACGATTCAAGGCGAACCGTCTTTTTTATTTTGATCTATGAAGCCGAAGAAGGCGAAGAACCCCGGGTAAGCTGC
>CAVJCN010000449.1:1723-2218 GCA_963647945.1 Absicoccus sp.
TTTATTTTGAATTATTTAGGATTACTCACAAGGGGAATCCGGCGTAAAATGGGATAGACTTAAGCCTCTTGGGTTAAGGTTTCAAGACCGCCGCGAATGATATCTTCCACAACCGCGGGAAGCTCCGAAAGTTCAGCCCGGGACATATCTTTGGTTTCGATGGGCTTGTGGACCATGAAGTCGATATGGCAGCCCTTTGTTACCGCGCCTTTCTCCTCGTAGGTATGATATCCGCCGTTAAGGGTAACGGGAACAATCGGGACTTTTGCCTTTGTGGCAAGTTTGAAGCTTCCGTGCTTAAATTCCCCCATGTTTGAGGAACGGCTGCGGGTTCCCTCCGGAAAGATTACCAGAGAAAAGCCCTGATTCAGGTAGTCAACCCCCTCGTTGATTGTTTTCAGCGATGCCCTTACGTCACCCCGCTGGATAAAGACACCGCGAATACGGGCGACCCATTTTCCAAAAACTGGGATTTTAGCCAAGCTGTCTTTTGCG
>CAVJCN010000450.1:0-1273 GCA_963647945.1 Absicoccus sp.
GGCTAAGACTTCGATAAGGGGCAGTTCTATTTTGTAAAGCACCTCGGAAAGGTTTTCTTCTTCTATGGATTTTTTCTGCAAGTCGGAAATTCTTCGGGTAATATCCCCGCACATAGACCCATACTCGCCGTATTTTGCGGAATTGTCGGAAAACATATCAAGCTGCTGCATATCTCCCGCAACAAATTCTTCCAATTCCGGCAAGTTCACATGAAGTTTTTCCAGTGCCAGAGTCTTTAAATCATATCTGTTTTTCGCAGCGTCCAGCACATATTCGGCAATGGCGGTATCAAAGGTCACCTTGAACCGAAAATATCCGCGGAACATGAGAGTGTACAAATCGTCTTTGATATCGTGGCCCATGAGGTTCAGGGACAGTGTATCCAAATAATCAACAGCCTTTGACACACTGAGCTTATCGCAGTTAATGTAAAAGCCCTCTTCTCTGTCCAGTAAAAATATCCCTGATATTTGCGGCTCTTTTACATGGGTATAGTCGCTGAAAACCTTGATGAAAACTTCATCTTTTCCTTTGAGAGCATCCAGCCTGCAAAGCTCCTCTTCAGAAGAAATGTCCGTCATATTCACCCTGGGCGGCTCCGCCTTTACTTCCCCTGCCCCCTCCTCTATCTTAAGGCGCTTAAGAAAGCTGTTAAATTCCAGCTTCGTATAAATTTCAATGAGTTTTTTGTAATCCGGTGCCTTGCGTTTCAGTTCCTCAATTTCTATGTCGATGGGAACGAAGCGGTTTATGGTAGCAAGCCTCTTGCTCATAACCGCAAGCTGGGCGTTTTCTTCCACCTTGTTTCTCAATCCATTTTTGGAAATTTCATCCGTATGTTCCAGCATATTTTCTATGGAGCCGAACTGCATAAGCAGGGCGATTCCCGTCTTTTCTCCGACTCCCGGAATCCCCGGAATATTGTCCGAGGAATCCCCCATAAGCCCTTTCAGGTCGATAAACTGCGTAGGAGTAAGCCCGTACCTTTCCAGCATTTTCTCATCGTCGTAAAGTTCAAAATCCGTAATTCCCTTTTTGGTTATTAAGACTTTTGTCTTGTCCGATGCAAGCTGAAGCGCGTCCCTGTCCCCTGTAATAATAAGCGGCGCAAGGCCCTCCTCCTCTGCGATCCGCGCAACGGTGCCGATGATATCGTCCGCCTCGAAGCCCTCAAGTTCGAGGGTCTTTATGTTCATCGCATGCAAAACATCTTTCAAAAGGGGCATTTGCATAACAAGTTCCGGAGGCATAGGTTTTCTGCCCGCCTTATAT
>CAVJCN010000450.1:1283-2216 GCA_963647945.1 Absicoccus sp.
GTAAATCCCCTGGGTGTAAATTCCTTCCCGGGTGATCATCGGTCTTTGCATGGCGTAATACGCCCGATTGATTAAGCTGTTTCCATCGATAATCACAATTTTTTTCATTATGACATTACCTTTCTTTTAACGCAAACCCATATCCCATTGCAACAAATACAACGCCTCCGATGATATTTCCCATGGTTACCGGAAGCAAATTGTTTGTAAACATACCAATCCATGTGAGATTTGACAGATCCATAGCACCGTTTAGAGCCACAAACAGCTCATTTCCTCTGCCGAAAATCCCCGCGGAGATAAAATACATATTCGCTATGCTGTGTTCGTACCCCGCCACAACAAAAAGCATTATCGGGAAAAACACTCCCGCCACTTTATCCAAAGTTCCCTGAGCTCCGTGGGAAATCCACACCGCAAGGCAAACGAGCCAGTTGCACAAGATCCCGCTGAAAAGGCACTGCAAAAATGACATATTTACCTTCCCCGCCGCTATTTTAACCGTCATTGCGCCAAGATACCCATTTCCGGCATTCAGGGCTCCGGAATAATAAACCAAAGCCGCCACAATAAGTGCGCCTATGAAATTTGCTATGTAAACGATTCCCCAGTTTCGCAGCATTTTTGCCACGCCGGTTTTCTTTTGCATCACCGCAACGGTTATCAGCGTGTTTCCTGTAAAAAGTTCGGCTCCTGCCAGGACAACCATAATCAGTCCTCCCACAAAAACCGCACCCATGGCAAGTCTTCCCAGTCCGTAGGTTTCCGGATTTTCAAGCAGTCCGTATGATGCCATATTTGCCCCTGCTCCCGCAAATGCGATATAGGCTCCCGCCATGATTCCCATGATAAAAAGTTTTGAAAAAGCCTCGTTTGCACGATTTTCCCCTGCTCTGGCAATTTCCTCCAAAATCTCAATCGGTTTTAAATGTT
>CAVJCN010000451.1:0-2216 GCA_963647945.1 Absicoccus sp.
CCTGTATTATTCGGAACAATATAGTTGATTTTATTCGGAATCGTGGCTATAATATTCTTGACGAACTGCAATGGAGGTGTTCCAATATGACGATCAAAGAAGCGGCTGCCGCTTGGGGGATTACCGAACGGCGGGTCAATGCGCTTTGCAAAGCCGGACGCATTTCCGGCGCGTATAAGGAGGGCAGGCAGTGGTTTATCCCGGACAGCACGCAAAAGCCGGTGGATAAGCGTGGTCACCGGAGTGTGGTGAAGCCCGCAGTATCATCTGCGCGTAAGCCGTTGCCCATTGGCGTATCTGATTACCGGGACGCCTGCAAAAACTACTACTATGTAGACAAGACTTTAATGATCAAGGAGTTTCTGGACGAGCGCCCCAAAGTATCCCTATTTACCCGCCCCAGACGCTTTGGCAAAACGCTGAACATGGATATGCTCCGCACTTTCTTCGAAAAGACGACCGAGGACACTTCCGTTTACTTCAGAGATAAAAAAATCTGGTCCTGCGGAGAATCCTATCTTGCCCACCATAGAAAGTATCCTGTGATTTTCCTGTCCTTTAAGGATGTCAAATACACCTCTTGGGAAGAAACCTATCAGACGCTCCAAAAGCTGATCGCGCAGGAATTCCGCCGCCACGACGAGTTGGCATCCAGCTCTGCGCTTAGTGATTACGAAAAAGAGGAATATTCCCTTCTTGCAACGGAAGCTGCTGACGAAGTGGAATATCAAATGTCCCTGCGGACATTGACGCTGCTCCTCCATAAGCACCACGATGTTGCACCTATCGTCATCATTGACGAATATGATACTCCCATTCAGCAGGGCCATGTGAGCGGCTTCTACGACACGATCATTGGATTCATGCGAAACCTGTTTTCCGGTGGTCTGAAAGACAATCCGCATCTGAGTTATGGTTTCCTGACCGGCATCCTGCGTGTTGCCAAGGAAAGTATCTTCAGCGGCCTGAACAACCTGAAGATCAACTCGATTTTAGACGAGCGCTACAGTGAATATTTCGGCTTCACTTCAAGCGAAGTACACGAGATGGCGGACTACTATCATGCTTCTGATAAATATCAGGAGCTCTGCGATTGGTATGATGGTTACCTTTTCGGCAATACCGAGATTTTTAATCCCTGGTCTGTCATTGGATACTTCAATAATAACTGCCGTCCCAAAGCGTTCTGGCAGTCTACCGGAAGCAATGACATCATCCGCGAGGTGCTGGCTTCTGCAACGCCGGATATTATGGAGCGTCTGGAGCTGTTGATGAAAGGCGAATCCTTCGTTACGCACATCGACACTGGTGTCATTTATCCGCAGATTCAGAATGATCCATCCTCTGTTTACAGCTTCCTGCTGGTGGCAGGTTATTTGAAGGCTGTGAGCTGCGACCAGTCTTACGGCGAGGATTATATGTGCGAAGTGGCTCTGCCCAACAAAGAGATTTCTTTCGTCTACAGCAAGGAGATTCTCTCTCAGCTTGAGCATGTGATTCCGCGCAGTCTTGCAGTTGAAATCCAAGAGGCTCTTTATAAAATGGATGTTGATGCCTTGCAAAGAGGTTTAGAAAAATATCTGATGCAGACGATCAGCTTCTACGATGCCGCAAATGAGTCGTACTATCATGGCATGATCGTAGGTTTGTGCGCTATGATGATCAACAATTTCCGCATCACATCCAACCGTGAATCCGGAAACGGGCGATATGATGTTCAGATGCTCCCATTAACAAAGCATTTTCCTGGTTTCTTAATTGAGATAAAAGCAGAGAAGGACTGCTCCGAAGAACAGCTCGAAGCGCTTGCCCAAACCGCACTTCATCAAATCAATGACCGTTCCTACAGCGCCGAAATGCAGGCATTGGGAATCAAGTCAATTATTAAATACGGGCTTGCGTTCTCCGGCAAGAGCGCACGCATCGCCGCCGAAAAGCAGACCATTGAATAAGCCTTTTATTCAGCAGGCCGCCTCGCTTCAGAGGCGGTCTGCTGATATGTTTACCGCCGGGGCTTATTTCCTTGTTTATGCGGCGCAATTCCTGAGCTGTTCTCTGCGATAGGCCCGTCTGACGCAGGGGCAAATCTGGTCGGAAGCACTTTTAATATACAGAATTTCATCCCACACAAATCCCAAAAGACGAAAGCGGTGCCTGAAGCAAACAGGGCAACAGAGTTCCAAAGAGGAACTGTTGGAGCAACAGAAAGCACCAAA
>CAVJCN010000452.1:0-2209 GCA_963647945.1 Absicoccus sp.
AGATTAAGGTGCAGCCCCTGAGCCTGACAAAGATCACAAGCAGCACGGGATTTGAAACCCAGGGCATCAATCAGACCCGATATTTCGTCCATTGCAATGTAAGGAGTCAGGTTAGGATCCTTGCGCCTTTTACCAACGAAACCGCGGAAATAAGCAGGGATTATCAGCTTGCGGAGGCGATTATCGTAGGGCAGGTTCCGGATAGCTATGTGGTGGTGCCGGAAAATGAAATACTTGACGCGGCGGAATTTTAGCGAAAGGCAGACGGCACCTGAGAGCCTGAGAACGGGCCACGGCAGAAAGCTCGAGAGTTTATCCGGCTTGCCGGCGGCTCTTGCGCCCGCAGGCGGCTTATGATATACTTTAGACTATGCTTAGATTTAACGAAAATAACGAAGTGTTAAGAGAAGACGAATACAGAGCCATTCTGGTGGGACTTCAGAGAAACGAAGACATTTCCTATTCCATGGAGGAATTGAAAGGACTGGCGGAGGCTGCAAATGTGGAAGTTTTGGGAGAAATGATACAAAACCTGGAACGCCCCAACACCGCAACCTTAATCGGGAAGGGAAAAGTCGAAGAACTGGCAGAAATGGTAAAAAATATGGAAGTTGATACCGTCATCTTTAATGATGAACTGACGGGAATGCAGCTTCGGAACCTGGAAGACGCGGTGGGCGTGCGGGTAATCGACAGAACGATATTGATTCTCGATATTTTTGCGGACCGAGCCACATCGAAAGAGGGAAAATTGCAGGTAGAACTGGCGCAGCTCAAATACCGTATGCCCAGGCTTACGGGCTTTGGAAAATCCCTTTCCCGGCTTGGAGGCGGTATCGGTACCCGGGGACCCGGCGAAAAAAAGCTGGAAACAGACCGCAGGCACATTGAGCGCAGGATCCAGGACATCAAAGAGGAACTGGCGCAGCTTTCAAATACCAGAGGGGTGCAGCGGGCGAAGAGGGAAAAAAGCGAGATTCCGGTGGTGGCTCTTGTGGGGTACACCAATTCCGGAAAGTCCGCGCTGATGAACAAGATCCTTGCAGTTACCGAAAAAGAAGAAAAGACGGTTTTTGAAAAGGATATGCTTTTTGCCACGCTGGACACACAGCAGCGGAGCGTTGTACTAGATACGAATCATCGCTTCATCCTGGTTGATACGGTGGGATTTGTCAGCAAACTGCCCCATTCGCTGGTGGAGGCCTTCAAGGCAACCCTTGAAGAAGTCGTTTACGCGGATCTGCTCATTCATGTGGTGGACAGTTCCTTTGAAAACTACGATTTTCAGATTGATGTTACAAACAAAGTTTTAGCGGAGATCGGCGGGGCGGATAAGGAAAAAATCATCGCATATAACAAAATCGACAAGGTAAGCGAGGCGGGGGTTGTGCCTTTCCCGGGAACCGACAGCATCCTTATCTCGGCAAAATACGGCCAAAATATAGACGAGCTTCTGGAAAAGATCAAAGAAATTATTTTCAAAGACGATGTTTTTGCGCGGCTTCTTGTGCCATACGCAAAGGGGGATGTCAGCTCCTATCTTTGCGAAAAAGCCAAGGTCAATGTCATGGAGTACCGGGAGGACGGGACATATTTTGAGGTGGAGCTGAAAGAAGCGGATTATCAGCGGCTTAAGGAGTACGAAATACAATGAAACTTTACAGTACAGTGCGCAAGGCGGCAAATGCCGAACAGATAATTGAAAAATCAAGGTTTATCGCCTATGTCAGTCCCGCGGAAACAAGGGAAGAAGCGGAAGAATTTATCGCTTCGATACGAAAAAAGCACAAGGATGCCACCCACAATGTTCCAGCCATAGTTCTCGGAGATAAGTTTCAGACCCAGTGGGCCTCGGACGACGGGGAGCCCCAGGGGACTTCGGGAGCGCCTATTGTTAAGATGCTGGTTGCTGAGGGAATTACCAATGTTGTCCTGGTTGTGACCCGCTATTTCGGAGGAATCAAGCTGGGAACCGGGGGACTGGTGCGGGCGTACACAAGCAGCGCAAAACTGGGACTGGAAGCGGCGGGAATTTGCGATGTATGCCGGCGGAGCGTGCTGACCTACGCGCTGGATTATACCTATCTTGCAAAACTGCAAAATCTTGCAGGAAGCCTTAGCGGCGGAAAATCCGAAAATGCCGAAAATGCCGGAGAGCCGCTGTTTAGCATAGATAAAATTTCCTATACGGATGTGGTGGAAGCGGAGC
>CAVJCN010000453.1:0-2193 GCA_963647945.1 Absicoccus sp.
CCCTGGAACTGTCCGCAATCCAAGAGAATCTTATGGGTGGCCGTTGATATCATGTGGCAGGAGCCTGTTACTCCCGTAGATGCCCCGCAAAATTTTACCTTCATTTTCTTTCACTCTCCTTTCCGTGAAAGTCTGAACCTTCGGTTACATGTAAATGATATTTGGAAGCTATTTTAAAAAGTCGCCAGCTTTCTTCTTCGCTGTGGTTTGGATGATAACATTCGACCCCCTTAAGGCCGGCTTTTTTCAGTTCTTTGATCAGCGTATCCATGTTTTCCCAAAAGACTTCGCTTCCCCGCTCTCCCATTCCGCGAATTTTGGCAGGGTGGGCGATTACCGCCATTCCTCCGGCATTTGATACGAGGTTTATCGCCTCTTCTGTGGGAAGTTTCTTCTTGCGAATTTCTTTTATTTCCGGAGATTCCAATATCTTACCCTCTTCAAAGGCTTCGTTATAGTCCTCTATATATCCCTTTTCGGCAAGAACTCTTGCTATATTGGGTTTTCCTACATAACCGCCTTTGCTTTGTTTTTCAAGCTCTGCAAGATCAAGCTCATAGCCCATTTCATTGAGTTTTTCCACCAGCTTTACATTTCTTTCCCGGCGGTTTGCTTTCATCTCTTTGAGTTTTTCCGTAAGTGCCTCGTTTTCCGGATCGAAACTATAGCCCAGCAGGTGGATTCCCACCTTCAGCTCCGCCCTGTTTTCCGAATCCTGCGGTTCATTCCCACTTCCCCGGGAACCCTCCGAATTTTCACTTATGTCTTCGCGCCCCATAAATCTATGCTCCGTGGAAAGCTCGATTCCCGTTATAAATTTTATTTCAAGAGCCTCCGCAGCGATTGATGCCTCTTTGAGCCCATCGATACCGTCATGATCCGTAAGGGAGATAATATCGTATTCGGCATCCTTGTATTTTTTTACCAAATCCACCGGACTCATGGTTCCGTCGGAGTAGTAAGAATGCATATGATAATCAACTACATAGCTCATCTTTTTCCAACCTTTCTGCTTTTTCCTTGCCGTAAAGCGCCTCTACGAGGCCAAGAGCAAACTTCATGGCGGTTCCCGGTGCCTTGGAGGTTATAATATTGCCGTCACGGACAACTGCACCCTCCGTAGGTTTCGCCCCCTCGATATAGTTTTCCATGCCCGGATAAATCGTTGCATTTTTCCCGTCAAGTATCCCGGCGGCGGCCAGCACCATAGGTGCCGCGCATATTGCGCATACCCATCTTTCTCTTTCGTAAATCCGTCGAATACCTTGAATAAGTTCCTCATGTTCCAGTAAATTGGCAGTTCCCGGCATTCCTCCCGGGAGCACTATCATCTCGCAGGACTCATAATCTGCCTCGTCAGAAGCAATGTCTGCCTGTACTTTGATGCCGTGGGCACCCTTCACTTCCCGACTTTCCGCAAATGATACCGTCTTGACTTCCGCTCCGGCTCTCCGCAGAATATCCGTTGCCGTAATCGCTTCTATTTCTTCAAATCCATCTGCTAAACACACATAAATCATCTTATTTTCCTCGCTAGTAAAAAATTCTCGGTGGCCTTGTCAACCGATAATTTGCATAGATTGCAATGCCGAATACCACCGCCGAAATAATTATCAAAAATATTACCGCCGTGGACATAAACTCAGAGCCCAAAACCACAAGGAGCTGTGAATCCTCCGGCAGTTCTGTCAGGTTCATGGCACCTGCAATCAGGTGTCTGCCCCTGTTTGAAAGTATCATAGCTACCTCTGCAACGGAAATCACGCCGCCTAAGGACGCAGCAAAACGGAAACTCACACGCAATAGCTTTTTTTCGTTTCCCTTTATCCCATACCAATATATGGCAGCAGTAAGAATGCCGCTGACGATGCACAGTATCAGGCTTATATCTACCCATTTCTTGACTTGCATCATATTGTAGCTTTCGTCTTCTCCGAAAATTCCCCGCATATCATATCCCGTATTCTCATATATCTGAAACTTCTCCGGTTTCCATGAATTTATAAAGCTCACGATTTCATCAGCAAATTCGCCGCTTGTAAAGTTAACATACAGCTTTGAAACCGCGCCGGAGTCGTTGAAATAAAAAGAATATACCTCAGATGTTCTGACTACTAAATTTTGGGATAGCGTAACCAAAAAAATTGATACCGTAATAACCGCTAAAACGGAAAGCAGAATATTGCTTTTTTT
>CAVJCN010000454.1:0-599 GCA_963647945.1 Absicoccus sp.
TAGCGCCGATGATACTTGGTGGGAAGCTGCCTGGGAAAGTAGGACGTTGCCGGTTTTTTTAGGCTCCATGGTCAAGCGGTTAAGACACCGCCCTTTCACGGCGGTAACTCGGGTTCGATTCCCGATGGAGTCACCAAAAGAAAAGCTCACTTTGCGGTGAGCTTTTCGTATAATAGCATAAAGTTTGTGCGGAAGTGGCTCAGGGGTAGAGCATCGCCTTGCCAAGGCGAGGGTCGCGAGTTCGAATCTCGTCTTCCGCTCCAACTATTTGCGCGATTGGCGGAATTGGCAGACGCACTAGACTTAGGATCTAGCGGGTGACCGTGGGGGTTCAAGTCCCTCATCGCGCACCAAACAGAAAGGGAATCATCTTCGGTGGTTCCCTTTCTGTTTGTGCGCATACAATGTCGGGACTTGAACCCGCGAGGGCGTGAGCGTAAGCGAGAGCCTCCTGCGAAGGGTAGAGCAGCTCACGGGTTAATCTTTATACGAATGTTTTCTATTACAACGGGAAAGACAAGAAAAAGAAGAAAGAAATATGGGAAAGCATCGCAATGCTGTTTCACATAGCCAAAGATCGCCAAACCATAGGCAAAGGA
>CAVJCN010000454.1:609-2193 GCA_963647945.1 Absicoccus sp.
GCCCTAAAACTAAAATTTGAACAAATCGGCTATCTGCCGCAGTCCGTTAATGTCTGTAATTTCAATGCAACCCTTTGACTTGCGAACAAGCTTCTTGTCGCTGAGAACCTTAAGGGTTTTTGTTATCCTTTCGCGGCTGGTTCCCACATACCGTGCAATCTGCTCATGGGTGCTGTGAATTTGCAATTTACCATGATGGTCATACTCGCCCACAAGAAAAATTGCAAGCCGCTGTTCAAGCCCAAGAAACAAATGCCCCCTCAGAGAATCCATAACAGAGGAAAACCGTTCGGCAATCAGCTCGTAGGCAAAGCAGCGAAAATAAATATTGTCCTCCATAAGTTTTTCCATGATAGCCATATTTATGACCAAAACCTTGCTGGGAGCGTCCGCAGTCAAAAAGACCTGAAAGGAGATTTGTTTAAAGAGGCTTAATGCGGAGAACACACAGATGCTCTGATTGCGAAGGGAAAAAAGTGTTATTTCTCTGCCGTCCTGGGACAGCAAAAAGGCGCGAATCCTACCGTCTAAGAGGAGCATAAGACCAAAGTCCTCGTCCGTCTTGGAAGAGAGGAAGTAGGAGTCCTTATCGAAAAAACGGATATAAGCATTGTCGCAAAGCATTTTCTTCTCCGCTTCAGTTAAATTTTCCCAAAATGGGAGGCGATGTAAATACTTTTCTCGAGCTGTCATGACGCATCTCCTTTCAGCATGAGTTTATTGTAGCATAGTTTTGCTTCAACATGAAGTGCCTAAGGCACATATAGTCGGTGACAATTTCACAGACAGGGAGTAAAAAATAATGTACCATGAAAAAACTCCATATAAACATATTTTTTACTTTTATTTTGCTGAAAAACAGAGGAAAGGAAATGAAAAAATGAGAAGTATTACTACAATTGATCTGCAATACGCGCATCGTTTTTATGGCTTTAAGGGCGAAGCACAGTATTTGCATGGACACACAGGGATTCTTACCATCGAGGTAGAAGGTGAGGTAAATAAAGGGGTTAACATGGTATTCCCTTGTAATGAAATCCAAAAGACCGCCTGGGATGTTCTGAAAAATTTTGACCACGCATTGATTCTCAGAGAAGATGATCCGCTTCTCCCGGCTGTACTTGAAGTATATGAGAAACAAGGAATCGTCGGAGGTCATCCGAACAACATTATGAAAGGTCCGGCTTTTAAGACGGAGCTTGCGACCGCCTATCCGGAATGCCGCCTGGTTGTTACAAAAGAAACAATGACTGTAGAGGGAATGATTAAAATTGTTTACGAGCTGCTCAAGGATAAGCTTAATATTGTGAAGCTTACCTTTGCAAGTGGCGTAAATATGGCATCAGAGTGCTATGAACCGCATTTGGAAGTGGAAACTTGTCAGCTTTGCGGAATTGCATTGGATGAAAAGGGCGTATGTCCAAAGTGCGGGTATGTAAAAGAAAAATAAGAGAAGTTTAAATTCGATGTCTGGGCGTATTTGCTCCTGTGCAGGGGGTAAATTCGCCCGTTTTTTAATAAGAGGAGAAATGGGGGATCTGCGGAGCCTGCTTTTTTACCATGAAAACCGGCGAAGGATTTCTT
>CAVJCN010000455.1:0-2191 GCA_963647945.1 Absicoccus sp.
TGCCCTATCCTGCATACCGAAAAAGTAACTTTATTTTATTTGACAATATGACTGGAAGCAAGACCGGTAAAGGATTTACGGAGAATTATTTTCCATCTGACCTTTTTCTCGCATTTCCGCATTATAAATAGAATTCCGGTCGTCTGAGCTGTGTATATGGTTTTTTTCTCTTATTTTCAGGCTTTCCTGCATATCAATATCCACATACATGATCTGATCTGTATCATCTGCTTTGGCAAGAACTTCTCCCTTCGCATTGACAACTATGGATTCTCCCGAAAAGCAAACCGAATCTTCACGATCTGCATTTTCAATCCGCTGTCCCCCATCCTTGCGAGGAAACGGAAAAAGCCGCTGACGGATGGGTCTTTCAGGTCACTGTACCCCAGCATATAGCCCCGGCTGGACACCTGCAGGCGGCTGTCCCACGGGGAAAGCTCGCTTTTCGCATCCGAAACAGCGAAATATGCCCCCACATCCTTGATCTTGGCAGTCTTGAGCCATGTTTTAGCGATCATCTTCACTGCCGTCCGATTGGCAGCATCAAAGATCAGTATCCCGCCGGGAAAAGCCTCTGCCATCCCCTGCACCAGCTCCTTTACCTGCTCCTTCAGGAAATAATAAAACACCCCGGAGGCAAAAAATACCGCCCCGTCGGAGGCATCGATCCTGTCAAACCATGCGGGATCTTTCAGATCGCAGGGAATGTTCTGCTCCCGCTCCCCAGCAGGCAGCAGCTGCTGCCGCAGCGCAATGACATCAGGAAAGTCCAGATTGTAAATTTTGCATTTGCCATTGTCGCAGACTCTGCCGGTGTTGTCCAGCCCGCAGCCCAGATTGACCACTGCTGCACCGGGATGCTTCTTTAGATATGTCTGCACCTCCCACGCAAGGTCGCACTGCCGCATGGCAACCTCCAGCGCGCCAAAGCGCTGCATCAGACTGCGGGAATTTTTCTCTGCCTCTGAAAAATCATAGTCGATCTGGTCGATCAGACGAACCGCCGTTTCGTCCCGATAGAGGTTTGGATACAGCTGCGAGCACAGTTTTCGGGAATACAGCGGTATAACCAGTGTTTCCTGCACTGTATTTTTCTCGATTTTATATTTCATATTGGATTCCCTCACTTTCTTCTAAAGGGTAGCTTCGGCATATCGTCATGCTCGGCGATATATGCCAGCATTTCAGCAAAGCCTTTCGGATCACGAATCTGATATTGCATGTGATTGTATCCATCAAACACGGGATAATGGCCGCAGGGGTAGGCTTCCATCACCGCCTGACGGTATTTAAAATGCTCTTCTATACTGCCAAACTCGAAATAGATATGATTTTGCAGCTTTTCCGGAAGAGACGGAAAGGGTTTGTCCTCCAGGCTGTCCGAAATTTGCCGCCGCAAATTTGTGTAGGTCAGATTTTCCCCTGCGGCTATAAAATACGGCTTTATGGAGTCGTCGTCACACCACAGAATCTTTTTCAGTGTGCCGCCCTTTGACCAGTACAAGCTCTTAATAGCGAAATACAAAAAAGGCGTCATAATGCGGCGCGTTCCTTTTCCAATTTGTGCAAACTGCCCGCCGTCAAAGAAAACGTGTCCAATCGGCAGCTTCGTGGTTGTCAAAAATGCCATGGCAAGATCAGCACCGATTGAAGAAGCTATAACCAATTCAATGGATTCCACTCCCTGCGATTTCAGGTATTCTTCCACCTGACGAACCTCGTTCGCCTTGCTGACATATCTCTGTCCTTTGCAGTAC
This sequence comes from Absicoccus sp., assembly GCA_963647945.1. Lineage (GTDB taxonomy): Bacteria > Bacillota > Clostridia > Peptostreptococcales > Anaerovoracaceae > CAG-238. The sequence goes on from CAVJCN010000455.1 coordinate 1,758, forward strand.
ACGGTAGAGGTAGGCAGAATACAGAAATACCTATCTTGTAAATGTTTCGCAACCGGTTCGCTGCTCTCCCCCGTCACGCCCATTGCATGAAAAAACAAAACAGCGGGATGATTTCGATTTCCCAATGTCTTAAACTTCATCGTATTTCCTTTCCTCCATGAATGAAAAGCCGGCACCGCCACAATGACTGCCATACTCACCATGCCGAAAATCCTTTTTTCTGCTTTCCTCTTGTGACGATGTACAATTTCCTATCTTCTTCCCCGGTAATTCTTGTGTTCTCGCATTGCTGTCATTCCTTTTTGGGTCGGATTTAACTGACCTGTACCTATGCATCTTTAAGTTAGCTCTTGCTAACTCGTGTATTTAAGAAAAGCCGCACTTCTGCGGCCTTTCGGCATATTCAAATAATTTCCTGTAAATCCTGCGAGCAT
>CAVJCN010000456.1:0-2187 GCA_963647945.1 Absicoccus sp.
GAGGTTTGCCACATCCTGGAACTGGGCACCGAAGCCATCGTCCAAATTGGAATGTACGATGGTGCCTTTGTCCCGGAATTTTGCCATGAGAAGAAGCCCCTTGCACATATCATTTGTGCGGTACTCATCCATGTCGAAGCCCGGATATTCGTAGGTGTAATAATGTGAGAAATTGCCGATGGTGGTAACCCCTGCCTTTAACCCGTTCATTACATTGTGCAGGGAGTTCAGGGAACCGATCATGTGGTCGCCCAGATGGGGCTGTACAGCCTCTATCTGCCCGATTGCCATCCATTCTTTCTCATTTTTGAGAATTGCGCCGGAGCCCGGCTGCATCCTGTCCCACCGTAGACGGAACCTTGTCGCTGTGAATCACTGTTTTCTCGGCAAGGTCAATGATGACAATTTTGGTAAATGTGCTTCCGAAATCAATTGCAATTGCGTATTTCATTTTTCTAGCCTCCGACTTTGTTTAATTATAAACGATTTTTTCGTAGTTGTCAACTTTGTTCTGTTGTCGGACAATAAAAATTCGCAAAAAATACAAAGCAGTCATACCGGCTAGTGCAGTTTGATATGCCCCGTCAAGTAGACAGACGGTATATCAGCCAGCCGATGTGACTGCTTCTTCTTATGCCCTATGTGCGCATGGTTTTACGCCTGCGCTACAGGCGGCTTTTTAGATTTTCTTTTTTATTGTGAAAAGTCCCGCGCCCGTAAGCAGCGTAAGCAGGAGCCAAAGCATAAGGCTGTTTTCGTCCCCGGTTTTCGGAACATTTGTGTTCCCGCCATTTTCGGCGTTGTCAGCTTTGTTTCCGTTTTTATCCGTATTTCCGGAATTTCCGTCTGCTTTGTCCTTGCCGGTGTTCTTATCTTGGTCTTTCGACGGTTCTGTCTTATCCTCGGCAGCCCCTTTGATTTCAACGGTTCCGCATACCGAGCAAACATGAGAAGTCGTTCCGTCCTCGGCTGTCGTCCATTCCCCGTAGCTGTGTCCGTCCTTTACGGTTACGGTAATGGCCTCCGAGTTTCCGCTTACATTTTTCGCCACCACCCTTTGAGGATTTTCCGACGGGGTGAGGGTTAGCTTGCCATCTGTCAAGGTCGCTTTTTCGCCGTTTACCGTAACGCTGCTGATATTTTCCCCCTGTATGGTAAGGGTCACGCTTTCGCAATAGGTTCCGCCGTTAACTGCGCCGCTGATGGTCGGAGCCGGAGCAATATAACCGCCTGAGGAAGAACCGGTAGCCGTATAGCCGATGCCGAAGGCGGAGAACTGCCTCGAGTAAATCACGATGTAATCATCTCCGATGTAGCAGTGACCGTCTTTATAGCTTCCCTCCGCAGGCTCCGCTGCATCCGGTGTTAACTCTATTACTTCCGCGTCGTTTGTGGTTCCATCCACATGGTGTCGGTAGATCACGATGTCACGCTTGCCGCTCATGTTATACGGTACGCGAATCGCCAAAACCTGTACGGTGTTTTTAATGCCTCCTTCGTCGGTCTGGCGCTCTGTACTGTTCTCGGTCTTGTATAGCAGTGACCGTCTTTATAGCTTCCCTCCGCAGGCTCCGTTGCATCCGGTGTTAACTCTATTACTTCCGCGGCTTTTGTGGCTTCATCCACAACATGGTGCCGGTAGATCACGATATCGCGCTTACCGCTCATGTTATACGGCACTCGAATTGCCAAAACCTCAATGGTGTTTTTAATTACTCCGTCCGTAGTAGTGTTGTTACTATGATACTTCGTCCAGTCAACATCCATGTTGATGAAGTCCCAGTTGCTCTTGTTCGGAGCCTTTGCCTGTATGTCGGACTTCTCTTCACCACTTGCATCGTCTTTTACATTCAGCTTGACTTCAAGACGCTCGTTTACGCCAAGAGATGTCATTTCATTGTCCTCAGCTTCAATCAATTTATCTATCAGACTCTCGTTCATGCCGCTAACCGTTGCAGCCGGCGCGTTCTCGTCAACCTGTACTTCTGTGGCTACTTCCTTAGATGGCAGCGTTATATTTTTCGTGGTGCTGGCATCCTCGACCTTTACGCTCTCGGTTGCTCCCTTGCCACCTTTCTTGGCAGTGAGGTTATATACGCCGCTCGGCACATTGCTGAAACTATACTCGCCGTCATCGTTTGTTTTCGTTTCGGCAATCACTTCGTTGCCGCTGCACAGTTTTACGGT
>CAVJCN010000457.1:0-2177 GCA_963647945.1 Absicoccus sp.
CAGCAGAAATTTGCAGCGGTCGTGACCAAACTCCTGTGTCCAGTTCTGCACAAATTCTCGCATTCGCCGGTTCTCATTTGCTTCGCTGATATGTTCAGTAAAGGTGTTGATACACGCCCAGTCCCGATTCCGGCTTGCGCGGTAGAGATGGAGTTCACCTTTTTCCTCGGCTTCACGGTACAGGCCCTCATAGCGAGGGATAGCTGGGTCGGCGTACAGTTTGTTTGCCTCATATTGCAATCTGGTTTGAAGATAACTCCGCACAGCACCAGAAAGGTCTTCCATGTGATGATCCATGGTAGCTACCCACTGTTCATATAGGACTTGCAGAGGATGTTCCAATTCAGTGAATACCTCTACCTCATAAGGCGTAAACTTCTCAAATTCTAAAAGCGCCAGTATATCTTGCTGAATTGTGATTTTGTAGGCGCTGTCGATAATTTCTTGTGGTGATTTATTTTTCAAATCATCAAGGAAATCGGTCAGTTCATTCCATGCGTTATCATAAAGTTCCTGTGGCAACTTTTCAGTAATGTTCATCGTTCCAATTCCTCCTTACATTTGATTTTTTCTTCCTGCTCCGGTTCGGGTTCCTTGTTGTCCATATTAAGTAGTGCATTTAATTCTTCCAGCCTTGCAGTCTTGGATTTCAGTTCTTCTTCACGGGAAAAGGACTTCTGCACCTCGGTTTTAGCGGTTTCCAACTGGGTTTGCAGATTGGAAAGCTGCTCCCGGCAGGTCTGCGCTTTGATGGGCAGAGCCTCCAGAGCGTTATCCATGCGCTGGAGATTGCCGAATACATCGGTTCCCAGCGTGACGGTATGCCGAAGCTGGCCAACCATCGTTAGACGATACTCCTGCGAAAAGCTGTCAAAGGACAGTTCCAGCGTCAGACCACGATAGCTGCCGATTTGCGTTGCCTCCGGGGAAAGCATATTCTGGCAGATTGTTAGCAGTGCCGCACCTGCTTCTTTCTTCTCGGCATAGGTAGCGCCTGCCAGCACCAGCGGAGAAAAGCCGTCTGCGTTGGGATGGGTGTTCTCCTTGATGGCGGCAATATCCGCACCGTAACCGGCAATTCGCGCCTGTGTTTCCGCAATTTGCTTGGGAAAGGTCTTGCTGATAGCGTCCTCCAGAGAATATTTTTGGTTCAGATGGTTGGATTTCAGCAGCTTCAGCTTGGATACCTCAATGTCGAGATCCATCTTTTCTTTGATGAGCGGATTGCCGCTGGCCAGCGCCTTGATCTCAGCATAAGATAGAGCCTGCTCGTCCACATCATCGGCAGAACGGACAGGTGATTTTGAGGTCATAATTTGGCTGATAAATTTCTGCTTACTCTCCACAAGCTGATAAAGATAAGCGTCGAAGGTGCCCTCGGTGACATAGCTGTAAATATCCACCTCTGGGTTTTCGTTGCCCTGTCGGATAATGCGTCCCTCGCGCTGCTGAAGGTCAGATGGCCGCCACGGGCAGTCGAGGTGGTGCAAAGCGATGAGTTTCTGCTGACAGTTGGTGCCTGCGCCCATTCGCTGGGTGCTGCCCAACAGGATACGCACCTGACCGGCACGGACTTTGGCAAACAGGTCTTTCTTCTGCGCTTCGCTCTTGGCGTTATGGATGTAGGCAATCTCGTTTTCCGGGATACCCAATTCCAGCAGCTTATCACGAATATCGTCGTACACGCTGAACGAACCATCACCCTTGGGCGTAGACAGGTCGCAGAAAATCATCTGCGTAGAGTGCTGGTCGGCGGTACGCTGCCAAATCGCAAACACATTTTCCGCACATTTGGCGGCTTTGCTGTCGGGGTCACTGGGCAGCATGGGGTTGACAAGCCGCTGATCCAGCGCCAGCTTGCGTCCATCGTTGGTGATGAGCAGCATATTGTCCACACTGCTGTCTACCTCACGGTTACGGACTTTTTCGGCGCGTTCTCCCAGTGCTTCCACCATCTTTTTCTGATATTCGGATGGTTTCAACGCGATATTGTGGTGGTGTGCCTCTGGCACGGGCAGTTTGAGCATATCGGCGGTTTGAATGTCCGCAACATTTTTGAAAACGGACATCAATTCCGGCAAATTAAAGAACTTGGCGAAGCGTGTTTTTGCGCGGTATCCCGTTCCCTCTGGGGATAGTTCAATGGCGGTGACGGTTTCACCGTAGTTTGCCGCCCA
>CAVJCN010000458.1:0-2173 GCA_963647945.1 Absicoccus sp.
GATTTTTACGGTAACCTTCAACGTAAGCGGCATGAATACCGAGCAGATTAACAATTCATGCTATGCCCTCGTAAAATTGCTGGAAAAAAACGGAGACGACTATGTGGATAATTTCCCTATAAAAATTACGAAAAGCGGAAAGTTTTACTACACCTACGACTCCGACAAGAAAAAATGGCTGAAGTCCTTAGGTTTGGATAAGGACGCCACTGCGGAGGAAGCTTTGGCGGCGTTGCGGGAAAAATATGATATCAGTCCGGAGCTTGACCGCTTTGAGGCAGTGGAGGAACTCCAAGAAAAATACAGCGTCTGGCCGCCGATTATCACAAAGAGCATGACCTTTTCCTACGACTCGAATAAAAAGAACTTTATTGAAAAATATGACCTCTATGTGACAGAGACAGATGAGAATGGCAACCAGGTCAAGCGGAACGATTTAAATGCAAGGGAAGCCTTTATGGCGCTGCGGGAAAAATACAGTATTGACGAAGAACTCACCAACAAACAGGCAAGAAAGATTTTTGTGGTGCGGGAAGAAATTAAAAATATCGGCTACAACAAGTATCGTTCCAGCACCATCGCCAGCGGTGTCTGCGACGAGACGGTGGCATACATCGAGGAAATGCAGGACGAGTTAAAGGGCGTTGAAATCGCTTCGGAGACGGTGCGGTACTATCCCAACGGCTCGCTGCTTTCTCACGCTTTGGGTTATATGGGAAGCATCTCAGACTCCCAGTACGAGGAGTACGTCACCGAAAAAGGCTACAGCTCGGACGACCTCATCGGTAAAGACGGTATCGAGGCGACCATGGAATCCAGCCTGCGAGGCACCGACGGAGTAAAGAGCATCCTTGTAAACAGCAGCGGAGACTATGTGGAAACCATCAGCGAAACGGAGCCGGTGGCGGGAAAGGACGTGTACCTGACCATTGACGCGGATTTGCAGAAGTACGCGGAAAAATGCCTTGAAAAATGTATCAAAGCGGTGCAGACCGGAGGCGTTTACAAGAGCAAATACGGAAACAAAACCCTTAGGCAGTATGCAAACTGCGGCTCCGGAGCGGTGGTAGCCATAGACGTTGAAACGGCAGATATTCTGGCGATGGCAAGCTATCCGGACTTTGACCCAAACATATTCGCGGAGGGTATTTCCACGAAGGACTGGGCTTCGGTGCAGAGTACGAACCCACGGGATTCCCTTGCACCGACGCCCCTTTACAATATAGCCACAAGCAGTGCGGTGCAGCCCGGCTCCACCTTTAAGCCGATTACGGCGGTGGCGGCGCTCAAATGCGGCCTTGATCCGAATCGCCGGATTTACGACGGCAACTACATCGAGCTGGGGGGCAGACGCTTCGGCTGCGCAAACTATAACAGCGGCATCGGCTCCCACGGCTACGAATCCCTGACGCTGGGAATCCAGAATTCCTGTAACTACTATTTTTATTGCATAGGTACGGGAATCGACTGGAACACCAAAACTTCTCTGGGCTACAAGAGCAAGATTTCCATCGAAAAAATCATGGAAGTGGCAAAAGAATTTGGCCTGGGTGAAAAGACGGGAATCGAGCTTTACGAGGTGACCACTCCTCTGGCTTCCAAAGAGAGAAAGATGGCATCCATGAAAAGTTCTCTTTGGAGCGCCCTTTATTACAGCGGAAACAAATATTGGCCGAAGTCCACCACCAAGGACGACGATGGATTCAGAGAAGAAATCAATACCATAACCGGCTGGATCGAGGAAAATCCGGAGAGAAGCGAAATCATAACAAGATTGAAAGAGCAGACCACGGTGAAAAGCTCCAAGATCGAGACCCTTGCGGATCTCTGCAAATACTCGTATTTCAATCAGGCTGAATGGGGGACCGGCGACGAGTTTAATATTTCCATCGGACAGGGTGACAACGCCTATACGCCGCTGCAGATGGCAAACTATATTGCCACATTGGGAAACGACGGGAAACGAAATCAGGTGAGCATCGTCAAGGGAATCGAGGGCGAAGGAACCACAAAAAAAGACGACCCTTACGAAATTGACGTAGATACGTCGGATCTTAAGACGGTTATCGAGGGAATGAAGCTGGTAGTCAAAAACGGTACCCTCGCCTCCACCTTCGCGGGATTCCCCATAGAGGTTGCAGGCAAAACGGGAACCGCCCAAAGAGATGGCTAT
>CAVJCN010000459.1:0-2170 GCA_963647945.1 Absicoccus sp.
GAGGCTTCGGGCATGATTGTGGGTAAATCCCCCTGCCTCTGACTAAAATTGCATATTGAAAAAGCCACCCTGGCTCTTGTAAAGTATCAGCGACCAAACATCAACGTACAAGAAAGGATCCAAGATGGCTTCAGCTGATACATTATGTAGAAAACTCCTTCGTGTCAAGAACTGCGTTGTAGAATCCTGCGATATCTACAATGACAAGGATGGTGTGGCTCATCTTCGCATGAAAGCGCGTCCCAATGTCTGGCATCAGGATGACTGTCCTTTCTGCGGAAAGCGGTGCCCTGGTTATGATCGCCCAACCAAGCGGCCAAAAGTATGGCGTGGTCTGGACTATGGCGGAATTCTGGTTGAGATTGAATATCATACGCACCGTATCCAGTGCCCGGAGCACGGTATTATTACCGCTGCTATTCCGTGGGCGTATCCTGACAGTTCGTTTACCAGAGAATTCGATCTGACAGTTGCCTGGCTCGCCAAATATCTGCCTCGAAGTGCTGTTGCAGCTTATATGCGTATCGACTGGCAAACCGTTGGAAACTGCATTTCCAGAGCCCTGCATGACCTTGAACCAGAGCGCTCCAGAAGGCTGGACGGCCTGGTGAATATCGGCATTGATGAAACCAGCTACCGCAAGGGGCACAAATACATCACGGTTATCGTTAACCATGACACCAACGAGGTTGTCTGGGTGGCCAATGGCCACGGCCTTAAGGTGCTGGAGCAGTTCTACAAGAGCCTCTCACCTGAGCAGCTTGCATCCATCAAGGTTGTTACCGGCGATGGCGCCCGCTGGATCACGGACTGCGTCAACAAGTTCACTCCAGACTGCGAGCGCTGCGTTGACCCATTTCATGTGGTTGAATGGGCCATGGAGGCGTTAGACGAGGTCAGGATTGACCGTTGGCATGCCGCCGCAGATAAGGCCAGAGACCTCGTGCAAAAGCATCCGCAAAAGCGTGGAAGACCAGCTGCAGACAACAAGGAAGCCGCTGAAATCAAGGCTGCTCGCGAGGAGGCCAAGGAGATCAAGGACTCCGGGTTTACACTGGGCAAAGCACCGGAACACCTGACACAGAAGCAGCTGCTCCGTCTGGAAATGATCCAGGCGAATGATCCGCAGCTGTACCGTGCTTACCGACTCAAGGAAACACTTCGGTTGATCCTTAAGACCTCGGATGTAGCACAGGCCCAGAAGGATCTGAAGGGCTGGTTATGGTGGGCCAGCCACAGCAGGATTCCAGCGTTCAAGGAGCTTTACAAGAAGATCAAGCGGCATAAGGAACACATCCTGAATACAATCCGTTTAGGCCTGAGCAATGCCCGAATCGAAGCAACAAACAACAAAATCAAACTGATAATCCGCAAGGCGTATGGGTTCCGAAATATCCAGAATATGATGGATATGGTGTATCTGGTATGCTCGAATATCCGCATTCCACTTCCTAACCGAAAGTCCAGTCAGCCTGAAGCGGTGTAGTTACTGAAGAAAACGGCATTTTCAACCCACAGAGATGCCCGAAGAGCCTAAAAATATATGATTTTCAAGGTGCAAGGCTGCGGTCTTTTCAGACCGTGGCCTTATTTCAACACAGTCACCAGGCTGCGCTCAGATAAGGCTACGGTAATATGCGGCAGTATCCGCTACTATGTGCGGTTCGTGCCGGAACCGCACGCTCAACCAGCCATTTGTAGCCGATTTAGCATGCGGCTTTTACCCGGCACAATTTGCCGCTCGACACCTTCATTTCCAATATTTGTTTTTGCGTAATTTGCCATGGTATCTACCTCCGATTTTGAATTTTATTGCGTTTGCAAATATAGGATAACCCATTACACACTCAAATAATAGTACGCACCTTTTTATAACTATACATTCAAAAAAGAATGTGCTATACTTTGTGTGAGCGATCACAGTTTTTTGGAGGTGCAATTGCATGAAAACAAAAGACGAACTTCCGGTTTGCCCAGTGGCAACGGCAGTGGCACTTGTAGGCGGCAAATGGAAGCTTTTGATTATACGAAACTTAAGAGTGCGTCCGTGGAGATTCAATGAATTGCAGCGAGATCTGGAAGGCATATCACAGAAGGTGTTGACTGACAGCCTAAGACAGATGATGGATGACGGTCTTGTATATCGACATGATTATCAGGAAATGCCGCC
>CAVJCN010000460.1:0-2135 GCA_963647945.1 Absicoccus sp.
GGATTTGGTTGAAACAAAACCGGAGTTCCCACCACACGTGGTAATCGCAGAGCCTACGGATTTGATTCCGATGATCGGCTCCAAGGGACTGCTGGAATACATATTTACCTTTACGGGTGTCACAACCCACTCCAGTATGCCCATTGACGGCAAAAGTTCCAACAAGAATGCCGTAAGATTCCTGAATCGCATGATGGATTTTGAAGAAGAGCTTCGGAAGAATCCAAACCCGTTCTTCGGGGTTCCATATCCGACCATGAACATCGGAATTATCGAGGGCGGAACCTCCATAAACAAGGTGCCGGACAAGACAACCGTATATCTTGACTTCCGCATCTGCGATTCAGACAGGGAATACCCGCTCATCCGAAAAGCCATTGACGAGGCGCTTGCGGGACTTGACGGCACTTATGAAATCATCAATGACATCCCATCGTTCCAAAACAGGAGCGAACTGGTTCAACTATACGAAGAAAAAACCGGGAAAAAGGGAATGCCTTTCTTCGGGATAACGGAGGCGTCCTTCTTCGAGGGCGACCGGGTTATCATAGGCCCCGGCCCAATGACCGCACATGAAGCGAACGAGCATATCACCACAGAGTCTCTGGAAAACACGGCGAAGCTCTACAAAGATATGATTCGCAAGCTATGTGAATAATAAATTTAGTTTATGATTCGTTATTTCATTTTAAAGACAGAAAAGGAGGACGATTATGAGTAAAGGTCCAAAAATCGGCGAGAAGAAAAAATTTAATCTTCCGCATACTTTTATTATCTTATTCGCAATTATCGTAATCTGCGCCATCCTGACATGGATTATTCCGGCAGGTTCATTCGACTACATGGAGAATGCTGATGGCAGACAGGTTGCAATCGCAGGTACTTGGCACGAAGTTGACGATGTGTCACCGGTAGGTCCTTTCCGAGTTTTTGAACTCGTATATGAAGGCATGGTTGACGCAGCAGACATCTCCTTCCTCGTATTTATTACTTATGCTTCCGTAGTATTCGTAATTAAGTCCGGCGCTTTCGACGGTGCTGTTGCTGCTCTTCTTAAGGTTTTCAAGGGCAAGAGCTCCCTCATCACCATCCCGGTATTCATGCTCATCATCGGTCTTGGTTCATCCACGATCGGTATGTTCGAAGAATGGCTCCCATTCATTCCGGTATTCGCCGCCATTTATGTGGGCATGGGATATGACGCGTTGGTAGGCCTTGCAGTTATCGCATTCGGTGCCGGCATGGGATATTCCGGAGCTATGATGAATCCGTTCACCGTTGGTGTAGCCCAGGGCATCGCAGAAGTTACCTATATGTCCGGTTCCGGCTATCGTCTCATCTGCCACCTTTGCATGTGGGCAGTTGCCGCAGCTGTAACCATGAAATATGCAGCTAAGGTTCACGATGACCCGACTAAGTCATATCTGTATGGCACAAAGCTTGAAGAAATCTCAACCGAGAAGGCTGTTGATGTAGAAAACCTCGAGTTCGGTATCAAACAGAAGCTGGTACTTGCTGACCTCATCATCACCATTCTGCTGGTAGTTTACGGCGTAATCAAGCTGGGTTGGTACTTCTCCCAGATCTGCGGCATCTTCCTTATCATGGCTATCGTATGCGCGATCATCATGAGATGGGATCTTAACACCATCGGTACTACATTCGCAGTAGGCTTCCAGGAAGCGACTACGGCGGCTATCATGATCGGTATTGCTAGAGGCGTTAAGCTCGTACTGGTTGAAGGCGGCATCATCGATACCGTTGTATACGGCTTCACCCTTCCGCTTTCCCACCTTCCGGCTTGGCTCTCTGCAGTTGCAATGCTCATCATGCAGACATTGCTCAACTTCTTCATTCCGTCAGGTTCCGGTCAGGCAGCGGTTTCGATGCCTATCATGGCTCCTGTAGCAGACCTGCTTGGAATGACCAGAGACACAGCAGTACTTGCCTTCCAGTTTGGTGACGGTTTATCCAACATCATCTGGCCGACGGCTTACGCTGCAGTAATGGCAGGGCTTGCTGGTGTTCCGCTTGAAAAATGGTGGAAGTTCGCATTCAAGCTGTTCGGACTTATCATTATAGTTCAGGCAATCTTGATGGTAGTTGCAGTAGCAATTAATTTCGGAGGCTAAAAC
>CAVJCN010000461.1:0-2117 GCA_963647945.1 Absicoccus sp.
GATGAGAAGCGGATGCGCTTTCCAAACGACGAGTTTTATCTGAAGAGCGAGGAAGAAATGCGGAAGATTTTTTCCTATTGCCCGGAGGCTTGCGACAACACGAATATTATTGCGGAGCAGTGCAGCTACGATTTCAAATTCGGCGAATATCATCTGCCGGAGTTTACGGCGCCGGAGGGAAAGACCAATACCGAATATCTGCGGGAGCTTTGCTACAAGGGGCTTTACGAGCGTTTCGGGGTTGTTTTTGAAGACAACAAATATGGCGATAAGGATGCAGCCCGCTACGCAGAGGGCGAAGCATACTCGGAGGAACATACGGCGGAGGAGCTGGCGGCAAGGCTTAGTTACGAGCTTGGCACGATAGAGAGCATGGGCTATGTGGAATATTTCCTGATCGTATGGGATTTCATCAACTATGCAAAGAGCCACGAAATCATGGTGGGACCGGGCAGAGGCTCGGCGGCAGGCTCCATCGTAGCCTATTGCCTTAAAATTACGGACATCGACCCCATCAGATACAATTTGATTTTTGAACGTTTCCTGAATCCGGAGCGCGTAAGCATGCCGGATATCGATATCGACTTCTGCTACGAACGCAGACAGGAAGTCATCGATTACGTTACACGAAAGTACGGAGAGGGCAGAGTTTCCCAGATCATCACCTTCGGAACCATGAAGGCGAAACAGGCGGTGCGGGACGTGGGACGGGCGCTGTCGGTGAGCTACGCCAAGACAGACCAGATTGCAAAGGCGATTCCCTTTGACCTTGGAATGACCATCGACAAGGCGCTGACCACAAGCCCCGACCTGAAAAATCTGTATGAAACCGACGAAGAGACAAGAGAAGTCATCGATACGGCAAAGGCAATCGAGGGAATGCCCCGGCACGCCTCCACCCACGCGGCGGGAGTGGTGATTTCCAAGGCGCCTATCGACGAATACGTGCCCCTTTATCTTTCGGAAAAAGGGCCTGCCACCCAGTTTACCATGACCACCATCGAGGAGCTGGGACTTTTAAAGATGGACTTTCTGGGGCTTCGAAACCTGACGGTGATACGGGACGCTCTGGAAATGATAAAAAATAACCACGGGGTGGAAATCAATTTTGCCAAGATGGGATATGACGACCCGTCGGTTTATGAAATGATTGCATCCGGCAACACCGGAGGGGTGTTTCAGCTTGAAAGCGGCGGCATGACTCAGTTCATGAAGAACCTGAAACCAAGCTGCTTTGAAGATATTGTGGCGGGAATTTCCCTCTACAGACCGGGTCCCATGGACTCGATTCCGAAATACATAGAGAACAAGAAGAACCCAAAAGGAATAAAATACGTGGACAAGGCTCTGGCGCCGATTCTCGACGTAACCTACGGCTGCCTCGTGTATCAGGAGCAGGTTATGCAGATCGTGCGGGATCTGGGCGGCTACAGCTACGGACGCTCTGACCTTGTGCGCCGGGCCATGTCCAAGAAGAAAAAAGATGTCATGCTCAAGGAAAAGGAGTATTTCATCGACGGCAAACTGGACGAAAAGGGCAATGTGGAGATTCCGGGCTGCATAAGAAAGGGCATCAGCCGCAAGGCGGCGGAGGCGATCTTCGACGATATGGAAAGCTTCGCCCAGTACGCTTTCAACAAATCCCACGCGGCGGCTTACGCCGTGGTGGCCTACGAAACCGGCTATCTGAAGAAGCACTATCCTGTGGAATTCATGGCGGCGCTTCTTACATCGGTAATTGGCGATGTGAAGATGATTGCCAGATATATTCGAAACTGCAGCGATATGGGCATAGAGGTTTTGCCGCCGTCGGTAAATAAGAGCCGAAGCAAATTCAGCGTGGAAGATGGCAAAATCCGCTTCGGGCTTCGGGGAGTCAAGAACGCGGGAGAAAACGTCATCGAGGCGATTATCAAGGCGAGAGAAGAAAAAGGCGAGCCGAAGGATATTTTCACCTTTATCAATAATTTAGACATTTCCCAAATAAACAAGCGCGCCATCGAAAGCCTGATCAAGTCCGGCGCCTGCGACTGCCTTGCAGGAAACAGAGCCGCAAAGCTGGCGGTCTACGAGTCTCTGGTGGAGTCGGCGCAAAACACCTCCAAGAAGAACCTGGA
>CAVJCN010000462.1:0-2103 GCA_963647945.1 Absicoccus sp.
GTGCAGCCTTGGTACCGTCAAGATTTTTGCGCATAAATCTTGACGGCACCCGAGCCAATCGCGAAGTTCCTGCGACGGCGTGATCTTGTGCCACTGACCGGAGGTGTCGTATTTCGGATAGTAATAGCGCCAGCGGTCGTATTCTTCTTTGGTGATCTCGCCTGCTTTCAGCTTGGCGGCAACCGCGCCCCATGCGGCAAGCATCCTGTGAAGTGCCGCTGCGTCGCGTCCTTTGTGAATGTGGACGCGCAGATGCACCTCGTCCTCACACTCGCAGACTTCAAGCCCGTACCGGTCTTCCAACGTGAACAACGTGTGCATCAGCCCAATATCGGAGTCAATGTCCGGTACATCCAGCGCTTTAGGAGATACATCCAGCACCTTTGCCAGCGCAGCGGTCACATCCGCTTTGGGCGTTCTGGAACCATTCTCATACTGCGCAAGGCGGACGTCCGCGGATTTCTCCGGAAAGCCCAGCGCCATACCGAGATATTTCTGTGTCATGCCCCGCAATGTGCGGAAAAAGTGGATGCGTTCACCAATCGCCATAATAGCCATCTCCTGTGTCGGTTGTCTTTGATAATGAGTATAGCAGATATGTTTAATTTCGTCAAGAAAAACCTAAGCAAATTTATTTAATATTTTCCTGCAAACCAGCTTGACCTAAACGAATATGTATAGTAAAATGATTTCAAGCTAAGCTAATATGCTTAGAATCCGCTGCCGGGGTAACAGCTTAATCCCCAGCAGCAGCCAAAGCCTTTGAAACACGAATAGCTCCTCCGAATAACGACCTCTCTGTATATGGGTAACACCTGAGCCGCAAGGAAGCGCGTAAGCGCCGCACCAAAATACCGGGCAGTTCCCGGTCAGGCCACGACAGCAGAGAGCAGATACTCCCCACCAGCTACAGTCCGAGCGTGTTAGCAACCGTCGCAGGCAATAGGGTGAGAGGCTTCGTAAGTCAATCGGAGATTGAAAAATGAGCGCCGGGTAACTACCGGCGGTTCGGAGGAGTCGAAAAATCTTACGAAGAAGTACAGGGGATAGTCTGTACTTCTTCCGGAAAACAAAAATGAAGAAAGGATATTTTATGGCAGGAGAAATTTTTATGCGAGTCAATGAAGTCGCGGAAGAGTTGGGCGTATCGGTTCCGTATGCGTATAAGCTCATCCGCGAGCTGAACGGAGAACTGCGAAAGACCGGCTGCATCACCATTGCAGGCAGGATCGACCGCAAGTTCTTCCATGAGAAGTTTTACGGAACGAGAGAACCGCGGGAAAGGAAGGAATCGAATGGCAGCGTTTAAGGACAAGAAAAACGGTTCGTGGTATGTGCAGTTCCGCTATACCGACTGGCGCGGCGAGCGCCAGCAGAAATTGAAGCGCGGTTTTGCCACGAAAAAAGAGGCGCAGGCATGGGAACGCGAGTTTCTGATGCAGAAGCAGGCTGACATCAATATGAGCTTCGAGAGCTTCGTGGCGCTTTACGAAAAGGACGTCAAACCCAAGTTGAAGCTCAACACATGGCTCAGCAAGGAGCATATCATCCGCACGAAGATTCTGCCGTATTTCAAAAAGCGCAAGCTCTCGGAGATCACTGCCCGTGATGTGATTGACTGGCAGAATGAGATACGGCAGCACGCCAAGTCAAGCGGTGAAACCTATTCCCCGGACTATCTCAAGAACGTCCACACGCAACTGAGCTGTATTTTCAATCACGCCATCAAATATTACGGCTTGCAGGTTAATCCTGCCGCAAAGGCCGGGAATATGGGCAGCGAGCAGCCGAAGGAAATGCTGTTCTGGACGAAGGAAGAATATCTCAAATTCATCGACGCCATGATGGACAAGCCCATGCTGTACTATGCGTTTGAAACCCTGTACTGGTGCGGTATCCGCGAGGGCGAGCTGCTGGCGCTGACGCCTGCGGACTTTGATTTTGAGAAGAAAACGCTCCGCATCAATAAATCCTATCAGCGGCTACAGGGCAAGGATGTTATCACCACACCGAAAACGAAGAAAAGCAATCGCGTGATCCAAATGCCGGACTTTCTATGTAACGAGATGCAGGACTATTTCAAGCAGCTTTACGGACTGGAAC
>CAVJCN010000463.1:0-2092 GCA_963647945.1 Absicoccus sp.
GTATGACTCCCAAGGAAATTGTCAGCGAGCTTGACAAATATATCATCGGGCAAAATGAAGCGAAGAAGTCGGTGGCGATCGCCCTCCGAAACAGATACAGAAGAAGCCTGCTTTCCGAGGAAATGCGGGAAGAAATCACGCCGAAAAACATCCTGATGATGGGGCCTACGGGCTGCGGCAAAACCGAAATCGCAAGAAGACTTGCAAAACTTATGGACGCTCCTTTTGTCAAGGTTGAGGCAACGAAATTTACCGAAGTGGGCTATGTGGGAAGAGATGTAGACTCCATGGTAAGGGATTTGGTGGAAGCCTCCATGCGGGTAACCAAACAGAGCAAGCTGGAAGAAAAATATTCTGTGGCTGACAAAATCGTAGAGGAAAAGCTGGTAGAAGCCATCATTCCGGGCAAGAACAAGAAAAAACCGGGACAGCCGAAGAATCCATTTGATTTCATCATGAACAGCGGCGGATACACCAGCCAAAAGCAGCAGTATCTGGACAGTCAGGCGGCAAAGGAAGAATCTCAGCCGGAAGATAACAGCGTAGAAATGGCAAGGCAGCAGGTAAGAGAACAGCTCAGACAGGGGCTTCTCGAGGAGCAGTATGTGGAAATTGAAGTGACTGACGCTCCGAAGGGAAATCAGCTTGACATGAGCAACGAGGGCATGAGCATCGCCATCGGAAACATTTTCGGAGACATGATGCCTGAGAGAACCAAGAAAAAGAACTGCAAGGTCAAGGATGCCAGAAAGATTCTTCGGGAGCAGGAGGCACAGAAGCTCATCGACATGGATTTAGTGACGGACGAGGCCATTGCAAATGCCGAGCAGAACGGCATAATCTTTATAGACGAAATCGACAAGATTGCTTCCGGCTCCAGGATGACTTCCGGGGCGGATGTTTCCAGAGAAGGCGTACAGAGAGATATTTTGCCTATCGTAGAAGGCAGCGTTATCAACACGAAATATGGACCGGTTCGCACGGATCACATCCTGTTCATCGGCGCCGGCGCTTTCCACACCGCAAAGCCAACGGATCTCATTCCGGAGCTTCAGGGACGTTTCCCGATTCGGGTAACCTTGGACAGCCTCACAAAAGAAGACTTCGTTGAAATCCTGACAAAGCCGGAAAATGCTTTGATCAAGCAGCACAAGGCGCTGCTGGAAACAGAGGGTATCGAGGTGGAATTTACGGAGGATGCCATCGATCAGATTGCGACGATTTCCTATGTGATGAACGAGCAGACGGAAAATATCGGCGCAAGACGGCTTCACACGGTGCTGGAAAAACTTCTCGAAGATATTTCCTTCAACATTCCGGAAATGGAAGAAGAAAAAGTCGTCATCGACCGGAAGTATGTGGAGGATAAATTCCAAGAGACGATCCACGCAGAAGATTTGGATAAATATATTTTATAATGGGAAAAGAATTTTTAGAAAAGATAAGGCGGCTCAACTGGGTTCTTTGCGAAAGCACCACGGGAAAACTCTCCTACGGCGAGCTTTGCGTAAGTCTCAGCAAAATCGTAAACGCAAATTTTTATGTCTTTGACAGAAACGGTATTGTGTTGGGGGCGGCGTACACGAAAGCCTCCGACACTTCGACATTTGAGGAAGCGCCGGGAGTGGAAAAAATACCCGAAAGCGATAATTTAAATATGCTGAAAATCAATGATACCTGCGCCAATATGATCGGGGACAGGCTGAAATCCATGTTCGGCGAAAATTATAAAATGACGGACAAATATCACACGCTGGTGCCATCGGTTTGCGGCGGCGAGCGTATGGGAACCATACTCCTTGCAAGATACGACGAGCCCTTTACCGAGGAGGAAATCGTCCTTGCGGAGTACGGTGCGGCGGTTGTGGGCCTTGAAATTCAGCGAAACGAAAGGCTCAGAGCGGAGCGGGAGCAGGCTTTGGAAACCGCAGTAAAAATGGCGCTTTACACCCTGTCAAATTCCGAAAAGGACGCGCTGGAAAAGATAATGTCGGAAATGACGGCAGACGAGGGCAATATCATCGCCAGCAAGATTGCGGCAAAGTACGGGCTCACCAACTCGGTAATCGTAAGCGCACTGAAAAAACTGGAG
>CAVJCN010000464.1:0-2092 GCA_963647945.1 Absicoccus sp.
CAATAATATCTTTATTCTTCCTGCTTTAACCGTTTGAGCTCTGCACGGGCTTTTTCAAGCTCTTCTTCCAATTCGGCAATGCGCTTCTGATCTCGACGAAATATCTCACGATTTATTTCGTCCGATTTCTGATATATCATAACCATGAGCATCAGAGCCGGACGCACATCCTCGTCAGGGATTTTGACGACAGCTGCGCCAACAGCCTCTTGGCCGCGATTCTTTACCAACTGCTCCAAATCATCTCTGGTAACCATTTTGTTTTTCCTCCGCAGTTTCTCAATTCCACTTCTCGGTGTGCTTCTGACGCTCCAGATATTCCTTCAATTCTTGCTCATCGGCAGGCCGCACTCGCTTTTTTCCGCAATCCGGGCATTGGCCACATCCAGTTTCCGCTTCGAAGGTATAGTGGCAAGCGTCACAGGTATAGATTTCTTTGCTCATCGTGCTTCTCCTGTGGTATGACGGACTGCAATATATTTCTGATTCCGGCTATTGGGCTTATCAGGAACTGTCAACTGGAGTTCTCCTGTCTCCAACATCGGCTTCAGATATGCTTTTAGAAAATGTGCTTTGTTTTTCATCCCACAGGCTTGCATCAACTGTTCGCGCGTCTGAGGGGCATTGAGGCACAGAGAAACAATCTTACTCCGAATATCTTTATCTGGAGTGTTGACTGGTATGGTAACTGGAGTGGTATCCGTTCCAGTCGTGTCAAAATTCTCGTCGGATCGATAGAAAACAACCACGAATCCGGACTTCAAAACCTCAAACTTATATTTGCATCCAGCAGCGTCACAGGCATCGGCAATACGCTTCAGTCCGGTACCAAAGCTCTCGACATTCTTGGAGTAATAAAGTGTCTGTGCAATCAGCGGGTTCCTGCGGATAGGACGCTCTCGGCCAGAGATGAAATCCTCCGGCTCATAGCCTGCTGGGAAAGTGCCGGGGTTATAGATTTCAACACGGTCCTTGTATATGGAAACCTCGTTGTTCTGTCCGGTTCCGTATTCCTTGTGGCAAAACGAATTGATCAGCGCTTCACGGACGGCATCCACAGGAATTTCCGGAATTTCCTTGCGCTGCAAGGAACCGAACTCGACACGCCAACGAATGTTTTTGAAGATATATTTTTCAGCGCGATCCACAAGTTCGAAAATCGTTCCATGCTCACGCTGAATATCCAAAAATGTGAGCCGCTCCGTTCCAGCGAATACCGCCATTTGCAGGTCATTGTAGGGTGTCTCACCGAACAGGACCATGCCTGCGTTCAGCAGGTGGCTTCCCGCAGTCAAACTTAACTTACCCAGCACCGTATCCCTGTCGGAATAATCAAAGCTGATTCTGCCGAACTCCTGACCGCGGTGGATATACTCTTTGAGAGAGTTTTCGTCCACCGAGCTTGTCAAGCATTCGGAAACTTTGCGCTCCCATACACCTTCACTGCTCTGCCGCTCCATAATGTAGTCGGTCAATTCCTGCTGGGACATTACCTTATCTTCATCCGCAACACGGATTCTGGCTACATTATAGGCAAAGTACGGTGTATTGTGCCCTTCAAAGCTGACATGGATACAATCCTTATCATCAATATGGACTACTGCGATTTCTGGGTAAATTCTCGGCTCGATGTGGTTTGCAATCTCCTGACTGATATCCCGTAGGGTCTTTTCGGAAATTTGCTGTCCAATAGGCGTCCCATCTGGTTTTATCCCGAAATAGAGTTCGCCTTTCTGATGTTTGTTCAGGATGGCAGCAATTGATACGACGCCTTCCTTCAGTTCTCCGGTAGTCTTTTTAAATTCCAAGGTTTCGGTTTCATGTCCGAGATTCAATTTTGCTCACCCCTCTCAACACTTTTCGATGTGTCAAATGCAAAAGCGATATTCTTGGATTTGCAGAAGTCCCGAATCACAAACAGTGTCATTTTATTCGGTTCGGTCCTTCCGTTCTCCCAGCGATTGACGGTCGCAACACTTATATTCAACTGTTCCGCAAGTTCCTTCTGCGAAATGCGCAACTCACTGCGAAGCTGAATAATAGAGTCTGCAAAAGTCACTGGTCATCACGCCCCTTTTGCATAGTATAACAC
>CAVJCN010000465.1:0-2088 GCA_963647945.1 Absicoccus sp.
ATGAGGAATTTATCGATCAGAGCAAAATTTGGTTTTGGCTTTTTCGGCGCAAAAACCACTGCGAAAAGGTCCACATTTGCGATGGGCGGTCGGATAAACTGATTTTTTCGGGGAAGAATTTCTTCGATGACCCCCTGCTTTTTTTCTTCGTCGATGATGCTTAGCTTCACCTTATCCCCCACCATCAGGGTGACGCCGTCTTTTTTGAAGATTCCCCTGCCCTTGGCTTCGATCAGACCCTTTTCAGTTTCCACATAGTAGAAGCCGCCGATTCCTTTTTTTATCAATCCAACCATGGCGTTTATTCTTCGTCTTCCGTTACGGATTCGTCGCCAAAGTCCTCGCTGCCGCTGCCCTCAGGCTTTTCGCCCTTGCTGACCTTGTAGCTGACTGACGTGTCTACTTCAAGCTCTGTGCCTTCTGGATATTCCTGCCAGAAAATCAAATTCTGCGCACTGTCGCTGGTTTCTTCGTAGGTAACATCGCCGATGTTAAGCCCCAGGGAGTCAAGAATTCCGCTTGCCTCGTCAGGGGTCTTGCCGATTAAATTCGGCATCTTGACTTTTTCCTTGCCCTTGCCGTCGCTTACGGTTACGTCGATTTTGGTTCCCTTTGAAGCGGTGGTGCCCTCTTCGATGGACTGGCTGATAATCACGTTCTCAGGCAAGGTATTTTCTTCGGTTTTTACGATTCCCAGTTCAAATCCGAATGTGGCAAGATAGGTTTCCGCTTCTTTGTAGTCCATTCCCACAATCTTCGGAACCACTCCCTCTTTTTTGCCCTTGCTCACATATACGGTTATGAGTTTGCCCTCGGAAACCACGGAGTCAGCGGTAGGGGTTTGAGAGGTGATAAGTCCCTCTTCCTGATCCGGGCTGTATACATCTTCACCCTTGGAAATTTCCAGGCCGCTTTCCTCTGCCAAAGCCTGAGCCTCTTCAAAGGTCTTTCCTACAAAATTCGGCACCGTAACTTCATCGTTTCCGCCGCCAAACCAGCCTAAAACGGCACCAAGCCCTATAATTCCTGCAATGGCAAGGACTATAACGGCACCTATAATGAAGCCGGTGGAAATTTTATTTGCCTTTTCAACTACCTTTTCGGTGTTCTCTGCCCTCTTTTGGGCTTCTGCGTTGCGATGAGCCCGTTCCCGCTCCGCCCGCAGTGTTTCTTCGTCAGGCTTTTCTTCAGGCTCGTCGACAATATTAAATGCCTTTTGACCCATAACCTTGGTTATAAATTCAATATTGTCAAGATCCTCTATCATCTCGTCTGCGGTTCTGTAGCGGTTATTCTGATATTTATCCGTAGCTTTCATAATAATCTTTTCAAGCTGCGGCGGAATCCCCGGTACCTCTGCGCTGACCGACGGCATGGGCTCGTTTATGTGCATAAGGGCGATTGAAATTGGGTTGTCCCCGTCGAAGGGAACTTTTCCCGTAAGCATTTCATAAAGAACTATGCCCAGAGAATAAATGTCGGAGCGCTCGTCAACATAGGCTCCCCTTGCCTGTTCCGGCGAAAAATAGTGGACAGAGCCCATTACCTTGTTGTTTCCTCCGATGATCGTAGCTGCGCTCACCGCCTTTGCGATACCGAAGTCCGCCAGTTTTGCCACCCCTGTGTTGGTGATCAATATATTATGGGGTTTAATATCTCTATGTATTATCTGGTTCTTGTGGGCAAGACTGAGGGCCGAAGCTACCTGTTTGGTGATACTGATGGCTTCTTTGTAATCCAATCTGCCCTTTTCTTCGATAAGCTGGCTCAAGGTTTTACCCTCGATCAGTTCCATTACTATAAAATGGATGTTTCCCTCGCGGCCTACATCGAAAACGCTTACTATATTGGGGTGTGAAAGCCCTGCCGCAGCCTGTGATTCCCTTTTGAAATTTTCAACAAACTGTTCGTCTTTGGTAAATTCCGGGCGCAGTATCTTAATCGCCACATACCTGTTCAAAAGGCGGCACTTTGCCTTATATACAATTGCCATTCCGCCTTCGCCTATTTTTTCAATCAGCTCATACCTGCCTGCTAATAATCTACCGCTCATCGATATCCTCCTCCGTAACTTTTAAACAAATAACC
>CAVJCN010000466.1:0-2088 GCA_963647945.1 Absicoccus sp.
TCCCAGAAATTGCTGTACTCGAAACGAATCAGATTTACTTTCTTGCGGGAAAGGGAAAGCTCGATTTTGCGGATGTCGGAGTAGTCTACCGCATATCCGTCTGCCACTACGCTGAGGGTTCGGTGGTCGTCGTCGCATGGGATAATGGAAAGTCTGCCGCTTGCCGGAAGCAAGATGCTGGAAGTAAAGGAACGATAGACCACGGTGTTCATGGGGGCGATAGGGGCGACCTGCAGGAGGTTCAGCCTGGGATCTACGATGGCGCCGCCCAGGGAGTAATTGTAGGCGGTGCTGCCTGCGGGAGTGGAAACGCAGATACCGTCGCCGCTGAAACGCTCGATAAAGGAATCGTTGATGGCAATATTCAGCTGGGCAGGGTAGGTGGGAACCCCTTTTATGGCAATCTCATTCAGTGCAATGTGCCTGAAAATTCCCTCCGGAGTTTCAACCTTGGCGCGAACGGTGCTGTATGAATCCACGGTAAAATCCCCCTGATTATACTGGAAGATAAAATCGTCGATTCGCTCCGGCAGAACCTCCTGGAAAAATCCCAGATGCCCGGTATTTATGCCCACCACCGGAATCGTAGGAAAGTTATAGGTACGCAGGCAGCGAAGCAGGGTGCCGTCGCCGCCGATACATACGATAAGTTCCGTGTCCTCAAAGATTTGGTCATAAGCCCGAAGCCCTGATTTTACCAGCTTTTCCCGAAGAAATCTTTCTATTTTTGCGCTCATTTCGGTGGTATTTGCGTAGATAAATATTTTCTTGGTTTTCATGCTCTTATCCCTCTATAGAAGTGTTTCCAGCTCCGTAACCAGTGACTTGAAGGTTTCCATTGCCGCTCTGATAGGCTCGGGGCTTGACATATCGACTCCTGCAATCTTCAGAAGCTCCACCGGATAATCCGAGGAACCGCTCTTTAAAAACTCGATATAGTCCTTCCGAGCCTTTTCGCCGCCGGTAAGGATTCGTTTTGAAATCGCCGTGGCTGCGGAATAGCCCGTAGCATACTGATAAACATAAAAGCTCCGGTAAAAATGCGGAATCCTCGCCCATTCATATTTGATATATTCGTCCTCCGCAAGGGCAGAACCGAAGTAATCTTTGTTGAGTTTCTCATAAACCTCGCAGAGCCATTCTGCGGTAAGCACACCGCCATTTTCCACCTCTTTGTGGGTAAGCATTTCGAACTCCGCAAACATGGTCTGACGGAAAAGGGTGGTGCGAAATTCTTCGATGTAGTAATTTATGAGATATTTTCGCATTTCCGGGTCGGTTTCCTTGTGCAAAAGGTGCTGCATAAGCAGGGATTCGTTTACCGTGGAGGCAACCTCCGCCGTGAAAATCGAGTGGTCGCCGTATACGAAAGGCTGGGTTTTGCGGGTGTAGAAGGAGTGCATGGAATGTCCCATCTCGTGAACAATCGTAAACACATCTTTCAGAGAATCCGCGTAATTTAGCAGGATATAAGGCTTGCTGTCGTAAGAGCCGAAGCTGTAGGCACCGCTGGTCTTGCCCTCATTTTCGTAAACATCGATCCAGCCCTCTTTGGTTCCCTTGTCAACCTGTGCAAGGTATTCTTCCCCCAGCGGAGCAAGTCCTTCCTGCATCATGGAAAGAGCCTCTTCATAAGGAATTTCCCGCTTAGGAAGTTTAACGAGAGGCACATAAATATCGTACATTTTCAGCTCCTCTACGCCAAGAACTTTCTTGCGAAGCTCCGTATAGCGGTGAAGCACCGGAAGATATTCGTGAACGACTGATATCAAATTGTCGTAAACCGCTTCCGGAATATTTCCCGAAGAAAGAGCCGCCTGCCGCGCCGAGTCGTATTTGCGGATCCTTGCCGTAACCACATCGTCCTTGACATTGTAGTTATAAGCGGTGGCAATGGTGTTGATGAGAGCCTTATAAGCCTCGTACATATTGGAAAATGCGGATTTTCTGACCTCTCTGTCGTGGCTTTCCATAAAGCTAATGTAGTTACCGTGAGTCAGGTTTACCGTATCGCCGTCCTCGTCAACCACTGTTCCGAAGGTCAAATCCGCGTTATTGAGCATCTTGAAGATGTCCTCGGAGGCTCCG
>CAVJCN010000467.1:0-2085 GCA_963647945.1 Absicoccus sp.
GGAAGAGATAGAATAGCATCATTTAATGAAGCCTTTGTTATAAAAAAACTATGTGATATTGCTACAATTCAGGATGGTACTCACGGTACATTTAAAAGGGTGTCAACTGGTTTGCCCTTATTAAGTGCAAAAAATGTTTATAATAACAAACTGGTTCTTGGAGATGATGAAAGCAGAGTCACAGTAGAAGATTACAAAAAAATCACAGCCAATGGTTACCCTGAAAAAGGTGATATTCTGTTAAGTTGCGTGGGAACGATAGGGAGATGCTGTATTTTAGAAAAGGAAAATATGGCATTTCAGCGTAGTGTAGCTTTTATTAGAACTAATATCTGTAATAAATATTTGATGTATGTTTTACAGAGTAGTTCAGCTCAGGAACAGCTTCAGAGTATGGTTAATGCAAGTGCGCAAGGTGGAATATATTTAGGCTCTTTAAGAAAAATTGAATTAAAAATAACTTTGAACCAGCGCGAACAAGAAGTTATCGCAAGCACGCTAACTGCAATGGACGAAGAAATCGAAGCTTTGGAAATTGAACGGGATAAGATGATTCAAATCAGAGAAGGGGCAATGGATGACCTGCTGACCGGACGCGTCAGATTGAAAGGAACGGTGGTGTGAGTATGGCAGATAAGGAAACTAATCAAGGCGAAGTTATTATTTATCAGTCCGAAAACGGAGATACAAAAATAGATGTTCGTTTTGTCGATGAGACTGTCTGGCTGACGCAGCAGCAGATGGCAGATCTCTTCCAGTCTTCTCGTACAAATATTGTGGAACATATCCAGCATATCTATGAAGAAGGAGAATTGGACGAGGATTCAACCTGTCGGAAATTCCGACAGGTTCGCACCGAAGGCAATAGGCAGGTATCCAGAGAGATTCCTTATTACAACCTTGACATGATTATTTCTCTTGGATATCGCGTAAAATCGCTGATAGCTACGCATTTTCGCCGTTGGGCAACAGAGCGTTTAAAAGAATATATGATTAAAGGCTTTACGATGGACGATGAGCGACTGAAAAATCTCGGTGGCGGCAGTTACTGGAAAGAGCTTTTAGACCGAATCAGGGATATTCGTTCTTCAGAGAAAGTGATGTATCGACAGGTGCTTGATTTATATGCTACCAGCGTAGACTATGATCCGAAAAGCTCGGAATCCATCGCCTTCTTCAAGATGGTACAGAACAAGCTGCATTATGCAGCGCATGGTCATACTGCCGCTGAGGTGATATATGAACGGGCAGATGCAGAAAAGCCTTTTATGGGACTGACCACTTTTTCAGGTGATTTTCCGACAGCAAAGGATATAGGCATTGCAAAAAATTATCTAACTGAAGAAGAATTGAAAATACTGAATGGTATTGTTTCTGGATATTTTGATTTTGCAGAGGTTCAGGCAATTCGTCATAATCCTATGTATATGAGTGATTATGTGACACATTTGGATAATGTGCTTCGTTCTACTGGTGAAGCATTGCTTGAGGGAGCCGGTACAGTCAGCCATGCGAAGGCTTTAGAAAAGGCAAAACAGGAGTACCAAAAATATCAGGTGCAGAATTTGTCTCCTGTTGAAGAAGCTTATTTAAAGACAATAAAAAATGTAGAAAAGGCAGCGAAAAAGAAAGCAACAGATAAGGAGGGTTAGGATGGCAACGGTAGATGCAGAAAAGAAATTACAGAAGAGAGTCTTGCATTGGCTCGTTGACGATCTGGGATATACCTACCTCGGTAATCTGGAAGACATCGACAACACACCTGTCAAAGAAGAGTTGCTGAAGGCGAATCTGAAAAAGCGAGGATACAGCGACGACCAGATCAAGACTGCAATCAGCGAACTTGTGGGCAAAGTCAATAACCAGTCTGATACGCTCTATCAGATCAATCGCAGCGTGTACTCTCTACTCCGCTATGGCAGACAGGGCGCTAAAGATGATCAAGGGCATCGCCAGACCGTTCATTACATTGATTGGGATGATATCGGCAAGAATGACTTTTTTGTGGCGGAGGAGGTATCCGTTCTGCGCCTTGACAAGGCAACAAGGAAACGTCCCGATGTAGTGCTTTATATCAATGGAATC
>CAVJCN010000468.1:0-1434 GCA_963647945.1 Absicoccus sp.
CCTCATAGGCAATTTGCCGCTTTCGGTCTTTGTTGTTCATAGAGATGTCCTTTCTGAACGCAAAAAGGCGCACACAAGAAACCATACGGTCACTCATGTGCGCCTTTTATACGCCCGATTCAATTGTTGCCTCTCAGTTTTCGTCGAAGAAGGAATTGCCTCCGCCAAACGACTCGTAGCCGGTAAAGCCGCCGCCGTTATTTGCGGGTGCGGCCGCTGCCGGTGCCGTCGATGCTGCCGGATGTCCTTGCGCTTCATCGGTGTTCTGGTTATCCTTAGACTTACCTCCGCCGGAAGCATACTCAATATCATCCAGAATGATGACCATTGCGCTTTTCTTCTCGTGAGTCTGCTGGTCTTCCCAAACATCCTCGTCCAGACGGCCGATAAGATTGACAAAGGATCCATCCTTGAGCTGCATTTTCTTGATGCGCTCGCAAATCGGACCGAAGCCCTTAACTGCCATATTGATCCACCGAGCATTATTCTCAGCGTTAGGGTCATAGAGCTTCTTGCCGATCCGGAATCTCACCGCATCACCTTTCTCCGAAAACTTGATGGCTGCTGCGCCGTCATATCCTCGTGATACAACGACCTGGGTTGCAAATACTTTTAACATAGGGTACTCCTTTCTGCAGGGATCGCCTGCAACAAAGATATTTATTTCATCCCGCTTATCACGGGTAGAAACCGACAGAAACAAAAAAAGTGCCAACCAGCACATTGCGTGCTAATTGACACTTTGAAAACTCGGATTACTCGGATTTCTCGTAGGAAATCTTGAAACTTACAATGTAAGTATAGCATAATCCATCGAAATAGTCAATCCGTTTGGGAAAATTGCCCCGAAACCATCTTTTCGATCTCCGTTTTGGCAAAGTCCAAGGCAACCATTGCCCTCAGCACATCGAAACGAAGTGTTCCGTCTGCATTCCCGTTTTCCTCGACCAGGCTGTGTATTTCCTCCAGTAAGCCGAGTATTCTGTCTCTGTCTGTCATAGTCAGGCCCCTTTTCTTATTTCAACAGCATAGTAACCGTAGATCAGATATGCTCCGTCACGGCTGTACACCGGTGTCTTCTCCGATAAGTATATAGTCACAGTATCTCCCACACTGAGGCGCTTTATCCTTTCGTGTATGGAAACGGTCAAAAGCCTCGGCGCTTCCTCTTCATACTCAAGCGTCAGGCTTTTTATGCGCTTTCGTATCGCAGTCGTTTCCACCTGGACACATGTACCGCTTACCGAAATATAATCTCCCCTGATACAAGTATAAAACAGCCGTAAGGCATTTACAATAAAGAATCCGGCAAAGAGCAAACAGGGGAGGAAAAGGTACACATCCCAAAAGCCGAACAGCGTAATAAAGAAGAGAAGCACAAATACGATTGCTACGGCAAAGCGCCGGATCACCTGCTGCTGCAATGGCTCAGGG
>CAVJCN010000468.1:1444-2082 GCA_963647945.1 Absicoccus sp.
GGCTCAGGGAGTTGCTTGAACCTTTTCTTCATCCAATTTCACCTCACAATACGAGCACTAATTTCTTTTTCAACAGCCGCATCAGACTCTGCACAACGGCATCGCGGCATTTTGCTGTTTCCATTTGATTTTCAAGGAGATTGTCTGCAATCGTATCGACCGTATAGATCCGTTCGATCAGTCTCTGCCGGTTATCCATGTACAGAAGGTCCTGCGTGGGCTTGATCCCGTTTTCTATGAGATATACAACCTCTGCTACGGTCAGACGAACACCGGCATTCTTCAGCCACTGCAATATTTCTTTATCCATAGCCCTGAGCATGGATGTCTTGGTAGTGTCTGCCGGGCAGAAGATGCACCTGGATGCAATCCGATAACGGGAAAGATCATCATTGTCCGTTTCGGTTTCCACAAGCCCCAGCTTTTGCAGATAAGTGACTGAGGTCTCATTGCGCCCGAGAGCTTCCGCAAAATTGAAGCGGCCGTTCAGCCATGCTGCTGCGGCATTTCCTGTGAGTTCAAATTTTTGACCGCCGTACAAAACGAATAGAAGCTGTTCCGTAGAGCCTTTCTGCACAATCCCTTTGGATAAATAAATCATCTCTGCCACCTCGCGTGCTTTTTACTTATATTACACG
>CAVJCN010000469.1:0-2080 GCA_963647945.1 Absicoccus sp.
TTATGACGGTAGAAGAAGAAATGCGAATACAGCACAGGCTGGGCGAAAAGAAGGGATTTGCGGAGGGTGAAAAGTCCGGATTTTCCAAGGGTGAAAAGTCCGGCGCGGCGCAAAAAGAGCGGGAGATCGCAAAGAACCTTAAATCTCTGAAGCTGCCTATTGAACAGATAAAGGCGGCAACCGGGCTTTCAGTCGCAGAAATTGAAGCCTTGTAAAAAAACAAAAAAAGTAAAAAAGTTGGAACTTTTGGCAGTGATGCTGAAAATCTCCAACTTTTTCGACTTTTGCGGAATGATTCACCAACAAATGGCAGATTTTCGCCGAAAGTTAGATAAAATCCGCCATATATATTCGATACGACCAGACAGAAAATTCTGGGCACGGCCGGCTCTTTGTTCTTCTTGACTCTGGCTGCCGCATATGTTTTAATATAGATGTGGGCAGTATTTAAGAGGTAAAAAATGCAAGGATATATTATACTCGGATATATAGCGACAATTATAATCGGAGCCAGTACCATTGCTGTGCAGATCACGGCAAGAGGAAAGCACCTGAAAGCGGACAGCAGTATGATGCTTAGTAACGGTATGACCGTATTTCTGGGCCTTGTTTTTGTGTTTAACTTCTGCGATTTTCTGACTGGATTTTTGGGCGGAATGATTGGCGGCGAAAGCGCTCAATGGATTTATGTGCTCCAAAATGTTTTGGAGATAGTGATTTTATATGCGCTTCTCGAGGTTGAACGCAGACTGACGGAAGCCGAAAGACCCTGGAGGCTGGATATCGTGTTTGTAATCATCGGAATGTCCGTACTTTTCGGGGACAGCGTGCATTCACTGGGGCCGATTTATCCGGACGATAAAGCCTACGCAGCGGTGATGTTTTTCCTTAATATGATTCCGATG
The DNA here is from genome assembly GCA_963647945.1 of Absicoccus sp. GTDB lineage: Bacteria > Bacillota > Clostridia > Peptostreptococcales > Anaerovoracaceae > CAG-238. The sequence continues at coordinate 906 of CAVJCN010000469.1, forward strand.
GTGCTGGTACTTGTTTTAGGTAGGAAATATCTAAAGTCCTTTAGGCAGACGGAGGGCAGCCGGGCATATTTCAATATTATCATGTACAATGTGCTTTGTGTGCTTCTTTGCCTGGTATCCACCGCAACCATTATAGACCAGCGGACGGAATATGTTTTCTTCGTGAATGATGAAGTCGTATATATAGTATTTTGGATGGCCTTTAACACGGCAAACCTTGTATTCGTGTGGAGGTCGATCATAGCTGCAACCCAGGAAAGCGGCAATGCGGATGTAGGGCAGAAAACCGAAATTCCTGCGGGAGAAAGACGGGAGAAATCCGCAGAAACCGACAGGACGAGCAAAACCAACGGGGCAAGCGAAACCGACAGGGCAAGGGAAACCGAGCGGACAAGGGAAAACGACCGAGCAAGCGAAGATGAAAAATTGGAAAAAATGTTTAAAAAGTATGCTTTAAGCGAGAGAGAACGAGAAATCGCTTTATATATTTTGGAAGGTAAAAACAACAAAGAAATTGCAGGATTGATGTATTTATCGCCAAATACGGTTAAGGTGCACGCCTCGAATCTGTATAAGAAGCTGGGGGCTTCAAACAGGGTGCAGGCGACCCGGGTGCTCAGCGGTATGGAACCTAATCCGGAGTAAATCACGGTGCAGAGTAAACCTCTGCCCGAAGTAAATCCAGGTGCGGAGTAAACCTCTGCCCGAGATGAATGCCCTGAATGCCCTGAATGTCTGCTTTGCGATGGCCTTTATTCAGACTTGTTTTCGTGGGGCGAATTGCCTACGGCAATCCCAATATCATTATCAAGGACTGCGGCAAATCCTATGGAGGAGGAACCGTATTTTTCTCTCACCGAATCCATGGCACGCGCCAGAGATTCGCCTTTTTTTTGCGCTTCTTCATTATTGCCGAACAAGCTCATCTGAATGTCCTCATCCTCATCAACGAGATAAATCCCGGTAACCGTAATCAAACGAATAGGCTGACCCTCTTTCCAGACTGAGTGCATTATTTCCAGGGAGGCTTTTACAAAGTCCGAACTTACATTTGTGGGAGCAAAAAGCTGTTTTTGCCGGGAGATGACCCGAAAGTCCGGATCCTTGATGTCGATTTTTATGCCGGAAGCCTTCATTGCGTACTTTCGGAGCCTGCTGCATACGGTGTCGGAAAG
>CAVJCN010000470.1:0-2075 GCA_963647945.1 Absicoccus sp.
TGCGAATGATCTCTTTCGTATCCATCATTCCCTCTGGAGATGATGACTTCTGATCAGGGAATACTCCGATGCCGCTAAACTTAGCTGCCAGCTCATCCGGTTTCCAACCGCAGGTACACCACAAGCGGCTTCCATTGTGATACTGCACGATGAGCTGTATGAGAGTATCTTGCTGCTTTTCCGTTAGGCAGACACCTACCTCGCACAGTTCAATCAGCACATTCTGGATCATATCCGTTGCGCGCAGATGACCAACGTTCTCGGCTCGCCGATGAAACCGCATGATCTTTTCCGCCTCTGTACCGCTGTACTCTGCCAGCAGGGCAGAATAAGTGGCAGGGACTTTCTTGTAATAATCCAAATTGAACCGCTCGTTCAAATTGAGAAAAGAAAACTCGTTCAATTTCTTCCCGCGATTCTCATTTGGATAGGTTTTACGTTGTTTTGGTGCGCACTCCTTCGCCGTGGACTTCAGGTTCCCAATAAAATCCGCGAGTGATTTTTCCTCTGCAGATGCTGTTGGTACCGCATATGAGAGGAAATCATCAGGGACACAATAGGGGCGATCATCGCGCTCGTCCATCAGTGCATAGAAGGGAAACATCTTGCCATAGCCCGCACTAATCAATTCTTTTGATACGATGTGCCGATCAAGATCATTGTGCGGTTCTTCCATGTATAGTTCTTCAATCTCATAAACCCAGTAGGGTTGCACCTCTCGACGGACAATAGAGGAAAAGGCGATAAGATCGCGTCGGTGAATTTGCGGCACGTCGCTTTTTAGTTCCTGGTAAATCGACCATACATCGCGAAGGGCGATGGTACCATATAGATTTGCGCAGGCGACAAATAGAGAATGGAGGAAAGCAGATGTTTCCGTCGATAAACCTGCCTGCATGTATAGCCGGTTTAGAGATTTCTCCGATAGTGGTTTGGGATAGGACATATACCGTTCCTCCGCTTCCAACGTTCAAGCTTTATTCGTACTGTGCCGCAATCGACTTGACGTGCTCCGCCATCTGCTTGACCACATCATCAGGCCCAAGGATCTTTGCTGCCGTCCCAAATTTGCAGAGCCACGCAAAGAACTGTGGGCTGACAATCACATCCGTCCGAAGCGTAAAGTGGTCCTCGCCGTCCGGAATAAGAATCACATCTCGCCCGAGACGATCGAGTACAGCTCCTACCAGATGATTTTCGAAACGGAGATGAACCTTGACCTCCTCACCGGTGAACATGCCAAATGTCTTGCGAGCATAGACAGCCATGTCGAGCGCCTCATAAGCTTCCTGACCATCTCGTTCTTCATCCAGAACGGTGATCTTCTCCATCTTATCGACGCGGTAGTGCTTGATGATCCCTGCAGCAGAATCAAAGGCGACCATGTAGTAGTTCTCATCGTCCCATGTCATTGCAAAGGGACTGACAACATAATAAGCTCCGTCATGGCGGTACACGCGCTCTTTCGCGACATTATACTCGAAATACAGGAACTGGATCTTACGATTGCTTGAGATGCCATTATGAATCTCATCGACATTATAGTAGATGGACTCATTCATCGTCTTGATCCTGTTTTTCACGAATACCTGTCGGTTGAGCAGCTGTGCGCTATGGATGCTGGCCAGCGTTTCGATCTTTTTAATCAGGGACAGGGTCTTCTTATGGGTAATAAATTTCGAGGATTGGACGCTATCCACGAGGAGCTTGAGTTCCGGCAGTTCAAAGTCCCGACTTGCTACATAGTAGCCGTGATTGTTCCCCTCAGATACCTGAATGATGTCCAAGCCAAAATCCCGCAGGGCTTCAATATCACTATAGATCGTCTTCCTCTCCGCAGTAATATCATGAGACTTCAGGTAGGCAATGATCTGGTTGGTAGTTACGGCATGATCTTCATCCGAGTTCTTCAGCAGGTACTCCATGATGTAGATAATCTTCAGCTTCTGAAATGAGGAGCGAGGCATATGTTCATCATCCTTTCAACCTGGTCGAACCAATTTCTGTAAAGCAATTATATCATAGCATAAAACCTGTCCAATAGAAAGGACAACCTTGGCCTAACACGGTTAAGC
>CAVJCN010000471.1:0-405 GCA_963647945.1 Absicoccus sp.
AGATTCATCAGTGCTGCAAACAAAGCAACTCCGATTATCACAAGAATCAACTTTTGCTTGAACGCTTTGTCCATTCCAACACCCCCTTTCCGCACAAACTCTGATATAGAGCTTGCTAATCCAGCATATCCGCATTATAATAAGCTTTGTAATTGGAATCAATATCCGATTCTATCGCCAATATCTAAACTTATACATGGTGTCATGTTTTTGTATGAAGTATGAAAGGAAAAGGAAAAGTAATGGCTGAACGGCGCGATGTTTTGAGAGCAAAGACCGCAATAGGTAATGCGTACTATGAATTGCTGTACCAGAAACCGAAAAGCAAAATAACGGTAAAAGATATTCTTGCTGAGTGTAATTACAGCCACGGGACTTTCTATGCACATTACCGTGATATTGAGG
>CAVJCN010000471.1:415-2065 GCA_963647945.1 Absicoccus sp.
CGAAGAAGAAATATATCTTGCTACAATGCAAAGCATTAGCAAATATACATCTGGTGACTTTAAGGATCTTTCAGAACTGATTGCTATGTGTGTCGAAACCTTCGAACTTCACAAAAAGGAACTTTGTGCCTTCCGCGCAAATCATAACGAAGCCGCAATTATTGATAAATTAAGAGATTTGTTTCGGAAAGCCTTGGTGGAAAGTCGCATATTGGAAAATTGTCGTGGAGAAATTATGATTTCTACATGGGCGACCAATTTTTTGGTTGATGCTTGCCTTGGCTGGATCACAGACGAAAGGCCTGTTGAGAGAGAACAGTTTATTCAACTATCATCAAAATTCCTATACGGGGGATTGAACGCTCTGTGGGAATGAAGTTGAGCTAAAATATTTGCAAGGATACGATTTACGAAACAAGTTTTGTTACTTGATTGTGCAAGAGGGAGGAACGCAAAATGCGTTCCTCCCTCTTGTGGCGATATATGCTCTATTTAAGCTAATAGCATGAATAAACAAGACATATTCTTCAAGAAAGGGGAACTGTAAAATGTAGCAGGATGATTAAATATGTCCAAACGAGCAAAGAAAGAGAAGCGCCCTGTTGCGAAAATCGACTTCAAGCCGTATGGCGCAGCAATCAAAGCTGGGCGCACCAAGCAGAAAGAATCCCGGAACAAGGCAGCCGACGCGCTGTTTATTTCACCGCGCTATCTTGCCAACATCGAAAATAAGGGACAGCATCCCAGCGTACAGGTATTCTTAGAGCTGATGTCCCGCTATCATATCTCTGTGGATCAGATTCTTCATGGTGATACTATGGAGGGCAAGTCTACGGAGCGTATGCAGTTTGAAACGCTGTTGGACGAGCTGACGGATGCGGAAATCAAAATCCTCACAGCAATGGCGCAAGCGTTGCTGGACGCAAGACTGGACAGCGAGGGAGAAAATTGAATACGGTATAAGGAACGCTATGAACAGATAGTTCATGGCGTTTTTTCCTTTTGAAAAAGTTTGCCTGCGGTTTGCCAAATTGCGGCTGTGCCGCCGTTATAGTAGTGAGGGAGATACCGTAGCAAGCATAGGGAGTGTAGCCACACTCCCGAAAAAGCACCTGTCTGTGCTTTGCTTGTTGGGATAATCCCAAACCCTTATTCGGAGCGGAAAGGACGGTGAACAAATGGCAAACCGAACGCGGAATATCGTGCTGCGCGTTCCTGTGACTGCCGAGGAACGGGCAATGATCGAGCGTAAAATGCAGCAGATGGGAACGGGCTGTTTTTCCGTTTATGCGCGAAAAATGCTCATAGACGGCTATGTGATCCGGCTGGATTACAGCGACGTGAAAGCAATGACCGCCGAGCTGCAAAAAATCGGCACAAACATCAATCAGATTGCAAAGCGCGTGAACGCTACGGGAACGCTCTATGTGCAGGACATTGAGGACATCAAGGGGGCGACGGCGGAGATATGGCAATTACAAAGATCCATCCTATCAAAAGCACCTTGAAAAAAGCTATTGACTATATCGTTGATCCTGCAAAGACCGACGATAAGCTGCTGGTGTCCTCGTTCGGCTGCGCCGTGGAAACCGCAGACCTTGAGTTTGAAAAAACACGGCTACTTGCTATGCAGAAAGGCAACAATCTCGC
>CAVJCN010000472.1:0-2049 GCA_963647945.1 Absicoccus sp.
CGAGCGGGGCGTGGAAGATTTCACCCTTGCCTGCGGGACAGGCACAGGTTCGGTGGTTGCGGCATTGACCAGAAGGGGGCTTGTGAGCGGCGAAAACACGAAGGTTCACGTGCCAGGAGGGGAGCTTTTCATAAGCTTGAACATGGATCCGAAAACTCAGAAAATTGCGGAGATTTTCCTCACGGGTCCCACGAATATCGTGGCAGAGGGAGAAATTCTGGACGAGGAACTAAAAATATCTGAAAAATAAAAAAGAACGCTTGTTTTCAAGCCTTCGATGTGCTATGATAGGAACGAGCAAGAGAATGAGCCACAGGGCGGTTGACCTTTCGCAAGTACAAATCCTCATTAGGGGTTTGGATTTGAAGAAAGGTGGATTGATAATATGAGAGTTACTATCACCTATCATAAAGGGAAACTAACGATCACCGTGTCAATTAAAAAATCCGCCCACGCTGCAAAGTAGCGGATTTTTTTAAATAACCGCGAAAGGTCAGCCGTCTGGCTTCTCTCTTGCTCAAAGTATAACACATCTATCTTTCCTTTACAAGGGCTGGAATGCTTAAATTTTGGTTTGACTATTGATTTTTTTGGTGTTATAATTCTATCGACAAGGGAGGGGAGTTACCATGGCATACGAATCAAAATTCAAAAGAGAAGACATCGACGAACTGTTCGAAGCGGTGCTTACGCTGCAGGACAGTGAGGACTGCTATCGCTTTTTCGAGGATATCTGTACCATAAACGAAATCCATGCCATTGCGCAGAGACTACAGGTTGCCAAGCTGCTCTCCGAGAAAAAGACTTACAACGAAATAGAGAACCTGACCAGTGCGTCGACGGCGACGATCAGCAGAATCAACAAGTGCCTTGTTTACGGCGCGGACGGATACAAGAGAGTGCTGGCAAGGCTAAAAGAAAAAAAACAACAGCTGTAAGAGAGCGCCTGCGGGCGTTCTGTTTTTTTAAGGATAAGGGGTGAGACGAATGAAATACGGAATTTACATCTATGAGGGAGAACTGGATTCCCCGGAATTCAGAGAAAGATTGATTCTCGACGCGGTGAGCGCCTACTGTGCCTCACACGAAATCGGCTGCGCAGGCATGAAAATTGTCCGCACGGAAAAGGGCAAGCCCTACATCTATGGAACCGAAAAAGACGTTTATTGCAACGTTTCACACAGCGAAAAAATGTGGATCTGCATCGTAGGCGAAGCGGAATGTGGGATCGATCTACAGGTTGTCAAGGACTGCAAGTACGAACAGATAAGCAGGCGTTATTTTACCCCCGACGAGCAAAACTATATACGCAAGTACGGAATTTCCGGATTCTTCAGGCTTTGGGTGAGACGGGAGGCCTTCGGAAAATATATCGGCGACGGCTTTTACGGTGAAAAACCCGCATTTGTGGACGCCGATGGCAGACTCATGGACTCCGTATGGGACGGCTTCCTAAAAGACCTGCCTATCGCCGACGACATCATCTGCGCCTACTGCACCGGCGGTGAGGAGGACGACATTGAAATCTGCATATGAGGCAGCCTGCGGCAAGCTTGCGGGCAGAATGCGGACGGAAAAGGAAATTTGGGACTACCTGAAATCTGCCGGATATGACCGAGAGGAAATCCGTGAGGCGATAGACGAACTGAAAGTTTACGGCTATATCGACGACGCGAAATATTGTGAAGAATATTTCAAATACGGAAAACGAAAGTCAAAGGCAGATGCGCGCATCCTGCGGGAGCTTGCCCAAAAGGGCATTTCCTCGGAGTTTGCACAGGGCGTTATTGAGGCGGCGAGAAACGACTGGGAAGGCGAATTTTATGATGACCGAAAGCTTGCGGAAAGGCTGGCTCTAAAAATGGCGCAGGCCCAGCTGGGAGAAGGAAAGGCGGCGGACGAAAAATTTTATGCCAAGGTGGCGAGGCGGCTTTCTGCTCAGGGCTTTTCGGCAGGCGTGATATACGGCGTAATTTCCGACCTTAGCAAAAAAATAAAAGAGGATTACAGCGAGGAAACTTATGATTCATGGGAATAATTCAAATATAC
>CAVJCN010000473.1:0-2046 GCA_963647945.1 Absicoccus sp.
CTGATTGCGGATTTCCTTAAGAAGCATAGCAGGGAGGTAACCGGTATGTTATTCAAGGAAATTACGGTGGAGGAGTTTGCGGAGATCAGAGCGCGGGAAGCTGCAAAGGATGCCTACGATGCAGGCATTGCCGAAGGGCAGAAGTCAGGAATCAAACTTGGCTTCTCAAAAGGCGAAAAGTCCGGAATCGAACTGGGCGCAGCGCAGGAAAAGCGTGAAATCGCAAAAAATCTCAAATCTTTGAAGCTGCCTATCGAGCAGATAAAAACGGCGACCGGGCTTTCGACCGCAGAAATTGAAGCCCTGTAGAAAAAACAAAGAACTAAAGAACATCGGCACTAAAACTGCGGGAACCCTCGCAGTTTTATTTTGCGTGCAGGAAAGGCATACAAGCATACAGGTATACGGTGGGTATATGGCGGCCCTCGCAGTTTTATTTTGCACTTTTTTTTAACCCAAAAGCGTGATATACTGTTTTCTGCAACAACAGGCAACAGCAGAAGTGCAGCAAGCGAATCGTCAAAGGAGGTAAATGTTTTGGATAATTTTGAAAACAACGAAAACGGCAAAATAAACGAAAGAAGTGCAAAAAGCGAAAGGCAATACTACAGCAACGGCGAGTTTTCCGCCGGCAGCGAAGCATCGGCAAGCAAAGCCGGCGATACTGATTCGCAATATACCCGCTTTCAATGTGCCGGCTCCCCATGTGCAGGAACTTCCTGCGCCGCAGGGAAAAAGCAGATGCCCACATGGGCAAAGGCACTCATCATCATAGCGGCGGTGATCCTTGGAATCGCAATTCTGACCACAGGCTGCAACAAAGCGGTAAATAGCATCGTAGGTTCCATTACGGGTTCGGGTTTCAGCGGCACGGACAATTCTGTCACCACCGATTTCGGGCACGATTACATCGGCGTTGTGAATATCGATGGAACTATAAGCGAGGACAGCAGCAGCACATACAACCACCAGTATATATTGAACTCAATCGAGGCGATGATAAAGGATGATAATAATAAGGGCATGATCCTTTACCTGGACACGCCGGGGGGAACGGTTTTCGCCTCCGATGAGCTTTATTTTAAAATCAAAGAATATCAGGAAAAGACAAAACGCCCGGTTTATGCGTCTATGCAGTCGATGGCGGCATCCGGAGGGTACTACATTTCGGCACCCTGCGACAAAATCTATGCAAACCGCAACTGCTGGACAGGTTCAATCGGCGTGACCCTGGGCACCATGTACGATGTAAGCGAGCTTCTTGACGCTCTCGGAATAAAGACAAAAACCATAACCTCCGGCGCAAACAAAGCTATGGGAAGCAGCGTTGAGGAAATGACCGAGGAGCAGGAGGAAATCTTCCAGTCCCTAGTGGACGAGGCATACGAACAGTTCGTGGGAATAGTGGCAGAGGGCCGCGACATGAAGGTTTCTCAGGTAAAAAAACTGGCGGACGGCAGAATTTACACAGCAAAGCAGGCTCTTGAAAACGGCCTGATCGATGAAATCGGAACTTTTGAACAGGCGGCAGAAGCAATGAAAGGGCAGTACAAACTCGAGGGCTGTGCGTTGGAATATTTTAAAAGCCCGAAAAGCTCCGATTTGACTTCGCTCCTGGGTTCGGCAGCCGGTGCAATTTCCGGCTCCGAATCCCTTCTCGGCGCGGCGGATTTAAATGCAGATACCCTCCGAGGCCTCATGAACATGAACGGCAAGTTTGAGTTCAGCTACATCTGTCCGATTCAGAAATAACCGCAGTCGGTGAGGGCTTTGCAGGTGGAGGAACCGGCTTACCTTTGTATTTTAAGCAAAAATACTGCAAAAATATTGCCTTTGCGTTTTCCTTTGCATTCAAGCAAAAATACTTGACAGCCATCCAAAACTATGTTATAGTAGCAAGGTGTCAAGCTATCGGCCTGACAGAAGAAAAGATCAGAACGCCGGGAATGACAGAACAAGAGGGGGTGCGGCGGTTATGAAAATTGATAGCATTGCAGAAAACAGCCTCTTGTATGATTTTTATGGGCAACTTCTCAGCAGGCGGCA
>CAVJCN010000474.1:0-2034 GCA_963647945.1 Absicoccus sp.
GTGCTGTCCCGACTCAACGCCTTTCTGGACTCCGAGCTGGAGCAAGTGCTGTGTTTTGACAGCACCATGAACGCCGAACGATTTGCGGTGGAGAAGTCCGCCATCTTCCTAATTTTGCCGGAGGAGGATCAGACCAAGAACTTCATGGCGGGCTTGATGATCCAGACGCTGGCACGGGAGCTGTTCGCCGTGGCGGATGAAAACGGCGGGCGGCTGCCGGAGCGTGTTGTGTTCTTCTGCGACGAACTGGGCACCATGCCCGCCTTCGACATCCTGCCGTTGTTCAGCGCAGGGCGCTCCCGTGGGCTGACGATGGTGCCTATCATCCAGGCACTGGCGCAGTTGGAGAAGAACTATGGGCGAGAGGGAGCGGAGATCCTGATCGATAACTGCCAGGATACCATCTTCGGCGGCTTTGCTCCCAACAGTCAGACGGCGGAGCAGCTCTCCAAGGCGCTGGGCAGCCGCACGGTATTGTCCGGCTCGGTCAGCAGAAGCAAGAATGATCCCAGTCAAAGCTTGCAGATGATGGAGCGACCCTTGATGACACCGGACGAACTGAAATCCATCCCCAAGGGCAGCTTTGTGGTCATGAAAACAGGGACGCATCCCATGCAGACGAAGCTGCGCCAGTTTCTGGATTGGGGTATTACCTTCGGTGAGCCGTACATCACCCCGGAGCATGCGGCACGGCCTGTGACCTACGCCAGTCGACAGGAACTGTTCCTCCGCATCGACCAGACTTATGGGAAGAAGGGTGGTCAACCTGCGCAGACGCAGCAAGCACCTGTTGCCGAGAGAAGAAACCCCTATTCGGCCATGGAGCTTTACAATGAGGACGCAAAGACATGAGTTACTTTGGAAGCATCTATGCGGATCAAGAACTGTCCCACAGGGCTAAGACCGTCTATATGCACCTCAAGGACCGCTCCAACGCCGACGGCACCTGCTGGCCCAGCGTCCGCAGGATCGCAGAGGACTTGAATCTGTCCCGCCGCACCGTGCAGCGGGCCTTGGCGGACTTGGAGCGGCATGGTTTTTTGGAGCGCACCCAGCGCCGCCGCCCTAATGGCAGCTTGACCAGCAATTTCTACCGGCTTAAATAGGCAAGAAAAAGCGCACTTCCCGCCAAGGGGGAAGTGCGCTTTCAAGCTGTCACAAGGGTAGCGTCACCATGGCACATCCAGAAGGACTTACTCTATCGGAGGTATTAAGGCAGAGAAAGGGTGAAATGTTAGGATATAAACAATGCTCACTTTGTAATATCACATCGCAGCGAAGGAGGTAGACATACCTGCCTACCATACCATCACCTTTGCGATGCAGAAAGGGAAAAGTATTTCATTGGCAGTGAAATGCTTCGTGGAGTATTTAAAGTATCGGGAGATGTAGGGTATCACACTGACTTAAATTTTCTGGGGGCAGTGGATTTTGCAAGGCTGCTTTGACGCTTTTTCCCATGGTAACACTCCCCCAAAATTGCGCCGCCTATAATCAACACTGCTCCCGCTATTTGTAAAAGCGACATTGTCTCATGCAGAACCAATGCAGATAGCAGAACTGCAAACAACGGCTCCAGATATCCGCAAACGGCAACAGATTGTGCCGGCAAGCTGCCGATGGAAGAAAAGTAACAATAGCAGCCAACCCCGGTGTTGATAAGTCCCAACCATACGATCGGCAAGATCTCTTTTCTGGCAATCTCTACAGAAAAGCCTTGCTTGACGCAGACAAAAGCGACGATAGCAATGGCCGCGCAAAGTAATTGCAAAACAGCATTTTCCGTGCCCTTGATATTCTTCGCCAGCTTATTCGACAACACCATGATTGCATAGGCTACGGCGGAAAAAATCGCACAGAGCAGTCCCTGTACATTGATTCCATTCACAGTCGCCTGGGCACTGACCAAGCAGGCTCCGAGCAATGCTGCGGCAAGTGCAATAACCTTGGAATGAGTCAGCTTTTCTTTCAGCAGTAAAGGAGAAAGAATAATTACAATGGCTGGCCCGGTATAATTGATGAGCGTGCCAAGGC
>CAVJCN010000475.1:0-2028 GCA_963647945.1 Absicoccus sp.
GGGAGCGGGTCGCCTATATGAAAAGAAAGAATGAGCAGTCCCAAGACGAATACCGGATTGTGGAATTTGACCTTTACAACATCATTATCGATATCCTGAAACAAAAAGGCTATCTGGAAAAATGCTGCGAATTTGAGAAAAAACGAGGCTTTGAAAGAATCACGAAAGCAGTAGGAAATATGCTTCGCATTACCGCAAGTGACAGCATGATTGTAAGCCATATCAAAGAAAACACCCCGGAAAAATCCATCGTGTTTCTCACCGGAATCGGCAAATGCTATCCGCTCCTCAGGGCGCATACGGTGCTGAACAACCTCCACCAAGTCATCGACCATGTTCCGGTAGTCCTGTTTTATCCGGGGAAATATGACGGGCAGGAACTGATTCTTTTTTCGGAAATCAAGGACGACAACTATTATCGCGCCTTTAAATTAGTGGACTGAAAAGGAGAGGGAAACCATGAAGATTGAAGCAATGTTCGCAAAACCCATTGACCGCGACCTGAAAGGGGTCATCAAGGTCGGTCAGGACGACAACCAAAATATCAAGCAGGAATTGGAAGAATATGTGGTAACACGGGAGCTGCAAAAGCATTTTCGCGACTTCTTTGACAGCTATAAACGGGGAATTACAGGCAACACCGATAAAATGGGCGTATGGATTTCGGGCTTCTTCGGAAGCGGTAAATCCCACTTCCTCAAGATTATTTCTTATCTTCTGGAAAACAAGGAAGTAGGCGGAAAGACCGCGCTTTCCTATTTTGAAGAGGACGAAAAAATCAAAGACCCTGTGGTGCTGGCGGATATGCGGCTTGCAGCCTCTGTGCCGACAGATGTGGCGCTTTTTAACATAGACTCAAAGAGTGAGATGAACGGCAAGGAAAACAAAGAAGCGATTCTTTCTGTTTTTCTGAAAGTTTTCAACGAAATGCAGGGCTTTTACGGAGCGATTCCGGCGCTGGCAGATGTGGAACGCAATCTGACCGAGAGCGGACGCTATGAAGAATTTGAAGCAGCCTTTGAAGAATCCTTCGGCGCGCCATGGAAAGAAGCCCGCAGTGATTTTGACTTTATACAAGACGACTTCGTAGATGTGCTGGTGGAGATGGACTACATGAGCGAGGCGGCGGCGAGGAACCTTTGCGAAAAAGCCACAAGACCCTATAACATCAGCATAGAAGAATTTGCGGCGATGATAAAAAAATATCTGGACAGCAAAGGAAAGAACCATCATATTGTCTTTCTCGTAGACGAAATCGGGCAGTACATCGGAGATAATTCCGCGCTGATGCTGAACCTACAGACCGTAGTGGAGAATCTGGGAACCGCCTGCAAGGGCAAGGCATGGGTCATTGTCACCAGCCAGCAGGACATAGACTCCATCACCAAAACGAAAGGCAACGACTTTTCCAAGATTCAGGGCAGATTCGATACCCGACTATCCCTGTCCTCCGCCAATGTGGACGAGGTTATTCGGGAAAGAATCCTTAAAAAAACCGAGAACGCAACACAAGCGCTGAGCCTTTATTACGACGAGAAAGAAACGATTATAAAAAACCTGATACTCTTTAACGACGGAGCCGAAAAGAAACTTTACGCAAACCGCAACAATTTTGCGGAGGTCTATCCATTCGTTCCTTACCAATTCAATCTGCTGGGAAGCGTGCTGACCGCTATCCGTACTCACGGGGCTTCCGGCAAGCATTTGGCAGAGGGGGAGCGCTCCATGCTGGCGCTGTTTAAGGAATCGGCAATCGGGCTGAAAGAGGAAGAAACAGGGAAATTAGCGCCTTTCCATAGGTTTTATGACGCGCTGGAGCAGTTTTTAGACCACTCCCACAAGGGCGTGATTTCCCGTGCGCTGGACAACGAATACCTGAATCCTGACCACGAGCAAGAATGCTTCGATGTGAATGTACTCAAAACTCTTTTTATGATTAAGTACACAAAGGAAATCAAAGGGAGCATCGAGAACATAACGAGCCTGATGATTTCGGATGTAGACGACGACCGCATGGAGGTTACCGCC
>CAVJCN010000476.1:0-2027 GCA_963647945.1 Absicoccus sp.
GCGAAATCGTCAACCACTTCGACCCGGCATTTGTAAAAATGCTGCACTCCTGGAAAGTACATGAATAAGGTATACATTAGCGGCTATTCCGGCGGCGGCTATTTGTTTTGCCGAGACGATGAGATAATGAAATAGGAACAGGAAAGGGGCTGAACCAAAATGAAAATAGCAAAATGGAAAACAATTTTATGTATGACAATGGCGATTATGACGATGGGACTTTTGGCAGGCTGCGGCGGCGGCTCTGAAAATGCAGGGGAAAAAGCGGCAGTCGGCGGACAAGGAACATCGGAGGACACACAAAAAAGCGACGGCGGCAAAATACTCGTAGCATACTATTCAGCCTCCGGCACGACAGAAAGAGTTGCTAAAAAAATTGCCGAGACAGCGGGAGCTGATACCTTTGAAATTACGCCGGCAGAGCCTTATACCGACGAGGATCTGAATTGGACGAACGACGAAAGCCGCGTAACGAGAGAACATGAAGACGAGAGCCTTCGGGATGTGGAACTTGATGTTGTAGAGCCAGATGACTGGGAGTCCTACGATACGGTTCTGCTGGGATATCCAATCTGGTGGGGCATTGCGGCATGGCCCGTTGACACATTTGTAAGCGGAAATGACTTTACAGGAAAGACCGTTATTCCGTTCTGCACCTCTGCATCCTCCGGCATCGGAAGCAGCGGCGACCTGCTTGCGGATCTGGCAGGCAGCGGCGATTGGCAGGAGGGAGAGCGCTTCAGCGGCGGCGCATCTGACTCGGATATTACAGACTGGGTAGAGTCTCTGGGGTTGTAAACGCAAAGCGGCAAGTGCCAAAACGAAAATTTTGAACCACGGGAGGCGATGTATCATGAACAACTTTATCTATGAAAATAAAACAAAGGTCTATTTTGGCAAGGGAAGCGTCAAAGAAAATTTAGGAAATCTGCTGGACTGCTACGGCAAGACCGTTATGCTGGCTTACGGGGGTGGCTCTGTCAAGGGCAACGGAATATATGATGAAATCACAGCGATTCTGCGTGAGAAAGGAAAGCAGGTTGTCGAATTTTCGGGAATCATGTCGAATCCAACCTACGCCAAGGTGCAGGAGGGCGCAAAACTCGCAAGAGAAAAGGATGTAGACCTGATTTTGGCAGTCGGCGGCGGCTCTGTATCAGACTGCTGCAAGGTCATATCGGCACAGGCGAAACTGGACGAAGACATCTGGGATATGCAGACGGTAAGACATATCTTGCCGACAGAATTTATTCCGCTGGGGACGATCGTGACGGTTTTCGGCACGGGCTCCGAAATGAACAACGGGGCGGTCATTACCAACGAAGAGAAAAAAATTAAAGGTGCGGTTTGGGGCGCGCAGGCAGATTTTGCATTCCTTGATCCGACTTACTCCCTCTCCGTTCCCTTCAAGCAGGTGATTTCCGGCGCATTCGACACCCTCAGCCATGCAATGGAAACCTATTTCGGCAAACCGGAGGCAAACAACCTCTCAGACGATTTCAGCGAGGCGGTAATGCGTAGTGTAATCCGCAATATCCGCGTGCTGCTTGCTGACCCGGAGAATTACGAAGCCCGCAGCGAACTGGCGTGGGCTTCTGCCATGGCAGAGAATGGCATCCTCAAAATCGGTAAGATGATGGATTTCCAGGCGCACCAAATCGAGCACCAGCTGGGCGCTTATACAAACTGCAATCACGGAGCGGGACTTGCGGTTATCCATCCGGTTTTGTATCGGTATATCTATAAAGACGGTGCGGTGCGCTTTGCCCGCTTTGCCCGGAATGTATGGGGCATCGCTCCTATGGACAGCGACGAGGAAACCGCCCTTGCCGGAATCCGGGCGCTGGCAGATTTTATCCGCGAAATCGGGCTTCCCACGACCTTTGCGGAACTTGGAATTCCCGCATATACGAACTTACGGGCGGCTGCGGGCTCAACGAATATTTCGCCGGGCTGCTGCAAAAAGCTGACCCATGACGATATATATAATATCCTCTTAGCTTGCAGATAAAGACTTTGTAGCAAAA
>CAVJCN010000477.1:0-2026 GCA_963647945.1 Absicoccus sp.
TGTGTTAACTACATATCCGGGGATGACGTGGAGCAATGTGTGAAGGAAGCACTGACCTATGAAAACTTCGTCCGCAGCCCGCAGCCCGGTACCGACGATCCTGAAAAAGCCGAGGTACAGGAGGCTCTGCGCATTGCGGGTGGCAATAGAGCCACCGCGGCCAAGATACTTTCGATGAGCCGGACTACGCTTTGGCGTAAGATGAATGAAATGGGAATAACTGAATAAAGACTGACAGGTTATGTTTATAGTGGTTCCCTTGGCAAGACAAAAATCTGATCATTTTTTAATGAATAGGTACATGGTTACGAGAAGCATTGTAGCTTCCCAAGTTGCTTAGGCGGTTACGCAATATCCTTGGCCGCTTCATAGAGCAGTGCAGGGAAATATGCAGTTGCCGGCGGAACATCTCCGATTGCTGAATGACAGCGCTCGAAGTTGTAATTGCGAACATATGCAGAGATGGCCTGTCTTGCTTCGTTGATGCTGTGCCACTCTGTCAGGTAGGCCTCATCGTATTTGAATGTGCGAAACCAACGCTCGATCATAATATTGTCAGCCCAGCGGCTCTTACCATCCATGCTCTGGCGTACCTTGTTCTCCTTCAGGAATTCCTTGTATGTGTGGCTCGTGAACTGACAGCCCTGATCAGAGTTCAAGATCTCAGGCTTGGCAACGCGGAAGGCCTTCTTGCAGGCGCTAATGCATGCAGTTGTGTCGAGCGTGTCATCGAGCTCCCAGCCAACGATACAGCGACTGTACCAGTCTATGATTGCTGTCAGATACAGAAAGCCCCGCTTGATCGGGATGTATGTGATATCAATAGACCAAGCCTGGTTCGGACGGTTTATGACGGCATTCCGAAGGAGATAAGGAACAACAGCTGCTTTCTGTTGGCATTTGGAGAGATTCATCTTCGGATAGATTGGATTTATCGCCATCTCGGTCATATACCGTCTGGCTTTCTTGCGTCCGACCATGTAACCGCGAAGTTTCAACTGTGCAGACATCTGCCGCGCTCCCCATGTGGGGTTATCTGTATGAAGGTGATCAATGATGGCTTTACATTCAAGTTCCTCGGCTGAAACCGGACAGCCGCCATAATAAACACTGGTGCGGTTTACACCGGCCAAATCAGCAGCAACACTGACAGGGATCTCTTTCTTCTCAGTCTTCGAAAGGCTTCGGACTAAATTTACTCTCGTAGTCAGGTCCAAGCATTTCTTCAGATTTTTTTTTCAACCAGTCCACCTGCATGGTGAGCTGCCCAACCTTCTTGGCATATGCTTCTTTCTCTTTGCGCTCCTCGTGAAGCTTATCCCTGAGGTTATCCTCCCGGGTATCGTCAAAGACAAGCGAAGCCTTCTCCAAGAACTCCTTCTTCCAGTTGCGGAGAAGGTTTGGCTGGATATTGTTATCAACAGCTATTGTGTTGATGTCCTTCTCTCCCTTGAGAGCTTCCAAGACGAGGTCGGACTTGAATTTGGAACTAAAGTTTCTTCTGACACGAGACATAATCAATCCTCCATATGCGATTTCAAGCATATCAGATTCATTAAAAAATGTCTCGGAAAGTGTCTTAATTTACGGTACCATTATACATTTTGTGATGTGCCATGTATGGTCATTTTCCCAATTCCTTTTTTATCTGAGTGGTAGATATCTCCGGCGTTCGGGGCAAATATACCACCTCGCAGTAATCTTTTAAAAAATCAAACTTTCCTTCCCAGTCATCTCCCATGACAAATACATCCGCCTTATACTGCTGTATGTCAGAGATTTTCTGTTCCCAGTTCTCCTCGGGAATGACCAGGTCAACATATCTTATCGCTTCCAGCAGCTGTTTGCGCTTTTCGTATGAGAAATAGCATTTTTTGTGCTTACTGTTCCAATTAAATTCATCTGTAGACAACGCCACTATAAGATAATCACCCAGCTCTTTTGCCCTGCGCAAAAGATTTATATGTCCATAGTGAAGTAAATCGTATGTCCCATAAGTTATAACTCTTCTCACCTTGCTCACCCC
>CAVJCN010000478.1:0-2025 GCA_963647945.1 Absicoccus sp.
CCACAGCCCTGTACATCGCTCCCGTGTCTATATATTCTATTCCCAGTTTTTTTGCCACAGCCTTTGCAATGGTTGATTTGCCTGCACCGCCGGGGCCGTCCACCGCAACTTGAAAAATCTTTTGCGCCATGTTAATTATCCTGCTTTCCGATTAGTTTTTCGATTTCTCTTATAAAGGTGTTCACATCTGTAAATTGCCTGTACACCGAAGCAAACCTTACATATGCCACCTCGTCCACTTTTTTGAGCTGCTCCATTACCAATTCGCCTATATAATCGCTGGTAACCTCTTTTTCCATAAGGTTGTTCAGGGTCTTCTCGATATCATCTGCCATTTCCTCGATCCGAGCCATGCTGACAGGTCTTTTTTCGCAGGCTTTGATAATTCCGTTCAAAACCTTGTTGCGGTCAAAGACCTCCCGCCTGGAATCTTTTTTTGCCACCATAAGTATGGTTTCCTCCACCTTTTCGTATGTGGTAAACCGTCTGCCGCACTCATCGCAGCCCCTGCGCCTCCTTATGGCATGTCCCTCCTCTGTGGGGCGGGAATCGATTACTTTTGTATCATCATTGTTGCAGAATGGGCATCTCATAGGGCAATCTCCTTTTACATATATCGTGCCAAAGATAAAACATTTCTCTTTTATTATACTATATAGGCTCCTGTATGTCCACAAGAATCACATCGTCCCCCACCGTCCTGACCTTATCCCAGTTTATCAGAAGATCGTTTTCCATCTTGCCGAAAAACCCTAAAAGCCCTCTGCCGGCAGGTATTACGATGCCCTCCACCGTGCCCTTCTCGATATTTACTTCGATATCGCTGACAAAGCCCATACTGCGCCCGTCAAAAATGTTGATTACCTCTTTATTTTTAAGTTTGTCCGTACTCAGCATATAAATTCCTCCCCTTTGTCTGTAGTAAAATATATGCTTCTTAGTACAGTTTATGCCTTATTTGGACAGCCTTTCGTAAATCTTCTGAAGGGACTCATCCAGCAGCATGGAAACCTTCATGCCGTAGCTGTTGTAGGTCTTTGCATATTCCTCCGGAGTAACGCCGTAGCTTTCCTCGAAGGCATCCTCGGAGTCTGCTCCCGCCAGAGAAAGCAAGTTTTCTATAACTTCCTTCTGTTTTACGGAAACTCCCTCTTTTTCTGCGATGGCATAGGCAATCATTTTGTATTTTGCCATTTGCTCGGCATAAACCTCCAGCTGCTCGTCAAATTCTTCCTGGGTCATCTTCATTCCTTCCAAAAATTCGTCCCAAGTATATCCGTAGTTATCGCACATTTGCTGATATGTTTCGGTGCAGGTGGTTTTTTCGTATTCCACAATTTCATCCGGAACGCTTGTTACTTCGGCATTGTCGGCGATCTGCTGGAAAAGCTCACTCTTGCGGTTGTTCTCGATATCCGTGTATTCTTCTTTTTCCAGTTCATCTGCCACAAGTTTTCTGTATTCTTCCACCGTGGTGACTTCGCTGTTTTCTTTTACAAATTCTTCGTTTAGAGTGGCTTTTTCGGAAACCTTTTTATTCAGCACCTTTACCTTGAAGGTTACAGCCTTTCCGGAAAGATCTTCGTTAGTCGTGTAAGGATCCGGAAATTTAAGGTCAAGGGTCAGAGTTTCTCCGATTTTTGCACCGTAAATTCCCTCTTCAAAGCCGTCGATCATGTTGCCGCTTCCCAGGGTAAGGGTGTAGGAATCGCTCTTCATCCCGTCTGTGCTGGTGCCGTCCTCAAGGGTTCCCTCGTAGGAGATCGTTACGGTATCCCCTTCCTTTACCGTTCCTTCCGTTACTTCCTTTTCCGTGGCGGCAGCTTCCAGTCTTTCGTCTATCTCCGCGTCTATTTTGCTGTCCGTAATATTGACCTCAATGGGCTCAACCGTGTATTCGTCATAATCCGGAAGTGTAACAAGCTCATCGTAATCCAGTCCCGCGTACAGGTCGTCCTTATCCGATGAGCAGCCCGTAATCATTGTAAAAGCCAGGCATAATGAAATAACCAGTAATAATCTTAA
>CAVJCN010000479.1:0-2012 GCA_963647945.1 Absicoccus sp.
GCAATAATCTATGAAGGTTCATAGTACGCGCTTGCATTGTAGTTATCCAAGATACTTCCTCCGCAGCCCGGAGAGTGCCTCTTTTGCGTCAAGAAGTATGCCTCCGGTTGCAAACTCTTTTTCGGCTTCGCTTATTGCCGTATCCAGACTTGCCGTATCAATCATTTCCTCGTAAGTTTCAACGCTCATGATTACCAAATCTCCGTACCCGTTCTTTGTAATAAATACCGGCTCTCTCTTTGCATGGCAAATTTCAGAGATTTCAGTGGTTTTTCTTAAATCTGTAATCGGTCTAATCTGTGGCATATCATCAGCCTCCCTTCATGCACAAAATTATAGCATAATTATGCGCAAAACACAGGAAAATTATGTAGTGTCCTTATTCCTGCACCGGGAACGGTGGCCAGCCCATTGGTTTTCCGCCGATTACATGAAAATGCGGGTGGAATCGATTTTGACTAAGATTTGCAAAAAAGCGCTTCTCGAATTTTGAGTTCAAAGGCGCTTTATATACAGAATGCCGCATAAAGCGGTACAATCTTTTTGCTACTTTCAAAGCCGAAGTTTTTAGCAGAAAGCTTGATAGCATAGGCAGGTTTATATGTTTCCATATATACCTTCAAGCTCTTGGCTCTGGTGTTATCGGCGGATTTGACTTCGATAGGAATGAGCTGACCGTCACGCTGAATGATAAAATCAATTTCAGCGCCTCGCGTCGACTCCCAATAGTAAGTACGGTAGCCGCTTGCGGTAAGCTGCACATTGACATAATTTTCGGTCATGCCTCCCTTAAAATCGTTTAGTTCCTCGACCATGTAGATAACATCGTCGGGAGCTAAATCTTTCTTGGCACAAAGAAGTCCCAAATCGGATACATAAATCTTGAAGGAATCAATATCACGGTAGTTTTCAAGTGGTTTTTTCACTTGGAGAGCCTTGTAAACCCGCGACGCAATACCGGATAAGCACAGCCATTCAATCGCATTTTCAAATTCGGAAGCCCTCCCGCCTTTTTTTATAAGCTTATATTGAAATCGGGTATTCTTCTTTGAAAGCTGCACGGTAATATTATCATAGGTAAGCCTGGTTTTTTTGATTTCGTTCGAGTTGTTGTACTTGCTCATATCGTTGAGATAGCTTGCCAATATCGTATCCTGCGTATGGCGGACAAGGACATAATTCTTGGTCTGAATGAATTGCATCACGCACTCCGGCATACCGCCGACCACAAGATACTGACGATAAAGCTGCATTGCGACGTCGTGCAAAGCGCTCGGCAGCGGCGTATCTGTGCGGAAACATTCTTTTATCTGCTTTACCAAATCTCCCTCGCCAAGTGCCAACAAGAATTCCTCCATATCCATGGGGTAAAGGGTTTTCATATCGACCTTTCCGACGGGGAAAGAGAACATGGCTCTGTTTACCGCAACGCCGAGCAGACTACCGAGTGCAATAATATGATAATCCGGAGCCTCCTCGCAAAAGTATTTTAGCGAAGTCAATGCCCTTTCACAAAGCTGTACTTCGTCGAATACGATCAACGTTTTTTCTCTTACAATCGTCTGACCTGCGATGTGGGACAAAATCGGTATCAGATACTCCGGGCTGATGTTTTCTTCAAAAGTTTCATTCAGTTTCGGATTGGTTTCAAAGTTGAAATATGCTACATTTTCATAGTGAGCCCGCCCGAACTCCAAAGCGGAATAAGTCTTTCCTACCTGCCTTGCCCCTTGTAAAATAAGCGGTTTTCGATATTCGCTTTCTTTCCACGATTTTAAAAAGCCCATAACCTTTCTATACATAAGCGTTCCTCCTTAAAGGTTCTATGCATAGTATAGCAAATATTCGTGTAAAAATCAACGATTTTCTCTCTATTTTTCGCGCAAAATTACATGATTATTTTTGCTATATTCGCATTGCCCTTACTCCTGGGCAGGGAACGGAGGCCAGCCCATTGGTTTTCCGCCGATTACATGAAAATGCAGGTGCTTTACGGTCTGGAAAGCGTCGTC